>CAZBDL010000122.1:0-8761 GCA_964490525.1 uncultured Victivallales bacterium
CTGGCTCTTGTTGCCGTGGAGCGCGACGGCCGGGATGCCGACGTCCGCCAGCTTGCGTGCCACCTTGTCGGCGGCATGCTTCATCTGGACAAAGACGATGACCCGGTTGACGGCAGGATCCTTGAGCAGCTCGGCGAGCAGGGCGTCCTTGTCGGGGCGGTCGACGAACATGACCTTCTGGACGATCCGCTCGACCGTCGGCTGCTCCGGCGTGACCGCCACCTGCACCGGGTCGTTGACCATGGCGCGGGCCAGCTCAAGCACGGGCGGGGACATGGTCGCCGAGAAGAACAGCGACTGGCGCTGCTTCGGCAGCGTCGCCAGGATCGTGCGAATGTCCCGGATGAAGCCCATGTCGAGCATCCGGTCCGCCTCGTCCAGCACCAGGATCTCGAGATGGTCGAAGCGGACATGCTTCTGGCGCATCAGGTCGAGGAGCCGTCCCGGCGTGGCGACGACAATGTCCACGCCCCGGTTCACCGCCGAGACCTGGGGCACCTGCCCGACCCCGCCGAAGATCACGCAGTGGGAGGCGGAGACATGGCGCCCGTAGGCCCGGATGCTCTCGCCGATCTGGGCGGCCAGCTCGCGCGTCGGCGCCAGCACCAGGATCCGGGGCTGCCCCCGGACCGGACGCTGCGGATGCGTCGCCAGATGCTGGAGCATCGGCAGGGTGAAGGCCGCCGTCTTGCCGGTGCCCGTCTGGGCGATGCCGAACAGGTCGCGCCCCGCCAGCACGTGCGGCAACGCCGCCTGCTGGATCGGCGTCGGCACCGTGTAGCCCTCCTCGGCCACCGCCCGGCGCAACGGCTCGATCAGCAGCGAGAAGACATCCGCGCCGGCGTCCGACGACGGCGGCGGCAACGGGGAAAAAGCGGGCGGCGGCTCGGCCCGGGACGGGGTGGCCGCAGCATGCTCCCGGGAATTCTCGTGACCGGGGGGACGGGGCCTGGGAGTGCGGAATCGGAACATGGCTCTCTCGCGTTCATCCGGATACGATCAGTTCTCGCCTCCGGATGAGTGGGGAGAAAAGCCTTTGCGAATTTCGCAGACAAGGAAGTTTGGCCGTACTTGACACCCGATCCCGGAATTTGCAAGGACGCTTGCCTTTCCCGCGTCCGGATGTAAACTAGTGTTTCAAACATTTGTTTTACCAGGAGACGGGGGATGGCCATGACGACGCGGGAACGGATCGTGCGGGCGGCGGCGGCGGCGTTTGCGCAGCGCGGCTACCGGGCGGCGACGGTGCGGGAGATCTGCCGCCGGGCGCGGGTGAACGTGGCGGCGGTGAACTACCACTTCGGGGGGAAGCGGGCGTTGTACCAGGCGGTGTTCGCGTACTTGTTCACGGCGACGGCGGATCAGGACCTGCTGCTGGTGGCGCCGCCGTCGGGGCGCCGGGAGGACTGGCAGACGTTCCTGCGCGACTGGGTGCGGGCGATGGTGGCGGCGACGACGCGTCCGCCGCCGCTGGAGGAGCTGAAGCTGCGGTTGCTGTGCCGGGAGATGCTCGACACCTCGGAGGTGTTTCCCGAGCTGTTCGCGGCCTACATGGCCCCCCGCATCGCCATCCTGAAGCGCGGGTTCTCGGCGGTCCTGCCGCAGCCGGTCACGGAGCAGGAGCTGACGATCCGCGTCTTCTCGGTGCTGGCGCAGGGGCTGTTCTACTTCCAGTACCGGCCGCTGATCGCGGCGGCACGGCCCGGCGAGGGCTTTCCCGACGACGATGTCGAGGCCATCGCCGCGGCCATTGTCCATAACGTCCTATAAGCAACCGGCGGTTTCAGCAAGGAGCGCAGCGAGCATGACGACGATGATGACGAGGGCCAGGCCGCTGGCCGGGCGGGCGACCCTCTTGGGGGTGGCCGTCCTGGCCCTGTCGCTGGCCCAGGGCTGCGGCAAGGCCCGGGGCGGCGAGTCCGCGCCCGCGGCCGTGGCGGCCAAGGTCCGGACGGAGCGGCTGGCGGAACGGACGTTCCGGCGGACGGTGCTGGCGCACGGCAACGTGCAGCCGGTGCATTACGCGGAGATCTGCGCCCGCGTCGACGGGGCGTTGGACCGGGTGCATTTCGACGAGGGCGACGCTGTTCGGGAGGGGGAGGTGCTGTTCCAGACCGACCGGGTGAACCTGGAGAACCAGATGGAGGTGGCGCGGCAGGAGCTGAAGGTCTCGCAGACCATGGTCAAGCAGGCGGAGATCGAGGTGGAGGTGGTGCGCCTGCAGGCCGAGAAGGCGCAGGTCGACCTGGGCCGCGCCAAGACCCTGATCGTCGGCCAGGCCATCTCGCAGGACCAGTACGAGGTCACCGACCTGAACGCCCAGCGGGCCGATGCCGTGAAGGCGCAGGCGGAAGCGGCGCTGGCCCATGCCCAAGCCCGGCACGAACAAGCCATGAGCAATCTGGCGATCGCCGAGAAGACGATGGAGGACTCGCGCGTCAAGGCGAATTTCTCGGGGGTGGTGACGGCGCGGTTCAAGGAGCCGGGCGAATACGCCGACAAGGCCAAGCCGGTCCTGCGCATGGAAAATCCCGACCTGCTCGAGTTCTGCGCCGCAATCAGCGCTGAGCATTATGCGGCGATCGTCCCCGGCACGACCAGAATCGCCTTGCGCAGCCTGGAGGGAAAGCCCCTGGCCGAGGTGCCCGTCAGTTACCGCGCACCGAGCATCGATCCGGCCAGCCGAACCTTCACTCTCAAGGCCCCGTTGCCGGCCGCCGCCGCCTTTGTCAGCGGCATGCTCTGCGTCGGCGAGCTGACCCTGACCGAGCGGCAGGGACAAGGCGTGCCCGATGTCGCCGTCTTGCCGCGCGCCAACGGTCGCCATGCCGTCTTCGTCGTCCACCAAGGCAAGGCCAAGACCGTCGGCGTCCAGATCGGCCTCGCCAGCGAGGGCTTCACGGAAATCCTGTCGTCCGATAAGCCGCTCGCCGGATGCGACATCATCGTCGAAGGACAGGCCTTCCTTGACGACCAGGCGCCGGTCGAGATCGTCGTTGACGCGACGGAGCAGGGGAAGGATGACGGACGAAAGATGGAGATGTGACGGGACCAGCCATGAATCTTTGTTCCTTGTCCGTACGCCGTCCGGTGGCGATGACCAGCCTGATCCTGGTGATGCTGCTGTTTGGGGCGAATGCCTATCGTCGGCTGGGGCTCGACTTCATGCCGAACGTGGAGATTCCGTTCGTGACGATCACCACGGTGTATCCGGGGGCGAGCCCGGAGGAGATCGAGGTGGACGTGGCGCGGCGGATCGAGGATGCGGTGGCGACGATCGATGGGATCCGGCACATCAACTCGACCTGCATGGAGAACGTCTGCATCACCCTGCTGGAGTTCGACCTGGCGGTGGACGTGGATGTGGCGGCGACCGACGCGCGCGAGCGGCTGGACCTGATCCTGAACGACTTTCCGGCGGATGTCGAGTCGCCGAAGCTGCTGAAGTTCGATCCGAACGCGAAGCCGGTGGTGACCTTGACCTTGAGCGGGGACTTGCCGCTGGACCGGCTCTACGACTATGCCGACGACGTGCTTGCCAGCCGCTTTTCGACCTTGGGGGGCGTCGGGGAGGTGCAGATCTCGGGCGGCGAGGAGCTGGAGGCGCAGGTGGTGCTCGACGAGGCGAAGCTGGCGGCGGCGGGACTGGTCCCGAACGACGTGGTCGTGGCGCTGACCGGCAACAACGTGAAGATTCCGGCCGGGCGGATCCGCGACGGTGTCCGCGAGCTGAACGTGACCTTCAATGCCGAGTTCGATCGGCTGTCCGCCATGGGCGAGCTGGAGATCGGCCACGCCGCAGGCCGCCGCATCTACCTGCGCGACGTCGCCGAGATCGTCATGCAGTCCGAGGAGAAGCGCACGGTGGCCTATCGCGACGGGTGCCCGGCGGTGAACCTGAAGATCGTCAAGAAGGGCGATGCCAATGCGGTCGCCGTGGTCGAACGGGTGCGGGCCGAGGTGGCGGCGCTGCGCGCCTCCGGGACGCTGCCCGGGGGCATGCGGCTGGAATGGTTCACGGACGATGGGGATTTCATCCAGGCGAACGTCAGCGACTCCTGGAGCAGCATCTTCCTGGGGGTGGCGATGACCGCCGGCATCCTCTTCCTGTTCCTGCACGAGGTGCGCTCGACGGTCATCGTGGCGCTCTCCATGCCGGTCTCGATCGTGGTGACCTTTGCGGTGCTGGGGCTGTTCGGCTATACGTTCAACCTCATGACGCTGCTGGCGCTGGGCACGTCGGTGGGCATCCTGGTGACCAATTCGATCGTGGTGGTCGAGAACATCTTCTCGCACCTGCAGCGCGGGGAGGAGCCGGGGCCCGCGGCGGACCGCGGCGGGGCCGAGATGATCTTGCCGGTCTTCGCCAGCGCCATGACCAACGTGGTGGTCTTCGTGCCGATCGCCCTGATGGGCTCGCTGGTCGGTCGCTTCTTCCGTCCGTTTGCGGTGACGATGACGGTGGCGACGCTGGTCTCGCTGTTCATCAGCTTCACGTTGACGCCGGTCCTGGCCTCGGTGCTGCTGCGCCGGAAGATGCCCGAGCACACCTGGCTGCTGCGCCGATTCGTGGCGCTCGGCGAGGGCCTCTACGCCAGCCTCGAGGCGCGGTATGCCCGCCTGCTCCAGGCCCTGGTGCCCTGGGGCTGGACGGTGACTGGCGCGTCCGCCCTCCTGCTGGTGCTGACCATGGCGCTGGTGGCGCCGCGCGTCGGCCTCTCCTTCTTTCCGGAAAGCGACCGCGGCGAGTTCATCGTCAAGATCGAGTATCCCGCCTACTACAGCCTCGACACCTCGATCGCCCGCACCCTGGCCATGGAGAGGACGGTGCGGGGTCTGCCGGAGGTGCTCGGCTGCTCGACGGTGGTGGGCAAGGCCCAGGGCGTCATCGGACAATCCTCCGAGGGCGTGTACATCGCCGAGATCACCGCCCGCGTGACGCGGAAGACGGAACGCCGCCGCGACCTCGGCCAGATGCGGCAGATGCTGCACGAGGCCCTGGCCGGGGAGACCGACGCGATCATCACGGTCGGCGTCCCCAGCCCCGTCGGCGGGGCTTCCGCCATGCTCGAGATGGAGATCGCCGGCGACGACCTGGCGACCCTCGAGGCGATCGGCAAGCGGACCCTCGCCATCGCCCGGGAATCGGGCCTGGCGACCGACATCGACAGCAGCGTGCGGCTGGGCAAGCCGGAGATCCAGGTCGAGCCCCGGCGGCCTGTCCTGCAGAACCTGCGGCAGTCGGCGGCCAGCGTCGGCGCCACGCTCCGCGGCCACATCGAGGGCATCAAGGCGGGAACCTTCAAGGTCGGGGACCGCTCCTTCGACCTCCGCGTCCTGTCCCGCGAGCAGGTTGGCCGCGGGCAGGTCGAGGACTATGTCTTTGCCACCCTGGACAACGTGCCGGTGGGCATGACGGCGGCAGGCACCCTCCACGACCGGACCATCCCCATCCAGATCAACCGCGCCGAGAAGCGCCGGATCATCAAGATCTTCGCCAATCCCGCGCCCGGCGTGGCCCTCGGGGATCTGGTGAAGGTCATGAAGGAGCGGGTCGCCGCCGAACTGCCCCCCGGCTACCGCCTGCGCTTCACGGGGCAGGCCGAGAAGATGCAGGAGACCCAGGCCGAGTTCGTCGAGACGATCCTCCTGGCGATCCTTCTCACCTACCTGCTGATCGCGGCGGTCCTCGAATCCTGGACCCAGCCCCTGATCATCCTGGCGACCCTGCCGCTCGGCCTCGTCGGCATGATGCTGATGCTCTTCATCGCCGGCCAGCCCCTCTCCATGATGGGCCTGCTCGGGGCCGTCATGCTCATCGGCATCGTCGTCAACAACGCTATCCTGATCATCGACGAGGTCATCCGGCTGCGGGCCGGGGGCATGCCCCCGGCCGAGGCCATGCTCACCGCGGCCCGCAGCAAGTTCCGCCCGATCGTCATGACCAGCCTGGCGGCGATCATCGGCATCCTGCCGATGGCCTTCGGCACCGGGCTCGGCTCGGAGATGCGCCAAAGCTGCGGCGTCGGCATCGTCGGCGGCCTGCTCTCCTCCACCGTCCTCTCCCTGCTCGTCATCCCCCTGCTCTACATCCGCTGCGTGAAGGGCGCGCACACCTCCGGACGAGGAAGGCCCGAGCGCGTCCGCGCATGCGAGGAGCCTCAAAAATGATAGTGTGATCTCAGGGTGTCAATAAGGTCGTTGAGGTTCAATTCGAGGGGCCCGACATTCCTCCTGGCGCACATTGCCGCCGCCGTGCCGCCCGCTTCTCCCACATAGCCGAGGATGCCTTGGGTCCGATACGCAGACATCGCCAGGTGGGTTCCGCCGATGGCTTTTCCGACCACCATGATCCCGCCAATGCCCTTGGGAATCAGTGACCGGTAGGGGATCCCGTATTCCCTGACGCCCGGATAGTCCTGGGCCTCCTTCCCTTCGGTCCACAGGTCCATGCCGCGATCGGTGATGAAGATCGAGTCCGCCGGGATCGTGCCGCCGATCAGGTCATTGGCCGTGATGATGGCTTCCCCCACCAGTCTGCGGCTTTCCCGGATGCCGATTTTCGGCGCCAGAAAAACGGCGTAGCCACATTGGCGCAGGATGTTCAGGTCCTCCTTCATCGAGGCCAAGGCCGCGCGCTGGGCATCGGCGACGGACATGGGATCGCGCGTGTCCTGGCATCGGACACGACAGCCCCAGTGCAGGTAGATGCCGGCATTGCGCTGCCATGATGCCTCATCGTCCTCCCCGATCCATCCATGGCCAGACTCCATCGGCCTTGCCTTGACCCCCTTCATGGGGCACGGGCCTGCGGCGTTCATGCGCTGGGAAATGTATTGCCAGGTGCACAGTTGGACCTTGTCGTCGGCCTCGCGCGGAGCCAGTCCTTCGTTGAAATCACCCTGGCCCTCCCGCCCATAGAGGGTATGGGCGCCGGCGAGGTGCGCCATTTCCGCCGCGCCGGTGGCATCGACGATGACCTTGCTGCGAACGCGAAACTCCTTTTCCCCTAAGGTGATGACAACGCCTTCGGTGCAGGGGACGCCATCGCGGGTGGCCATGATCGGACGGCAGCGGCTCACGCCACACAGCAACGTCAAATTTTCTTCGGCATCAATCATCTCCATGACGATGCGGAGATAATCCGACGGCAGATACCACAGGCTCCATGGATGTACAACCGTGCCGACACTCAGGTTGTGGTCCCGGTGGATGCGGTCGATCAGTTCGCCATAGATGCCGCCATGGGATTTTCCCGTGTCGCAAATCATCGCGACAAACTGGTCGACGCAGGCTCCGCCCACCTGCAGATCTTCCTCCAGCAACAGGACGCTGGCGCCTTGGCGAGCCGCACCGATGGCGGCCGGAATGCCGGAGGCCCCGGCGCCGACGACAATGACATCATAGGACGGGCGTATCCCGGGATGTATCCCGTTGCCGCCGAACTGTGACGGTGCAGCACGCATGTCAGCCCGGATTGATGCCTATGGCTGGTCGGGGAGGAGGATGCCGGCGGCGAAGAGGAAGGGGGCCTGGGTCTCCCAGACGGTGTACTCGTTGCCGGCGATGTTGCCCCAGGCATCGACGACGCGGCGGTAGAATCCCATCGTCGCCTTGTCGGGATGGAGGACGACCTTGCTGTTCCGCCAATCGTTGGTGGGGCCGTAGATGAGGATGCCGGGGAGGGGGTCCTCCTCGTCGTCGTAGAGGGAGTTGTGGCTGCACGGATCCATCGGGCAGGCGCTGCCGGCGCCGGTCATCCAGCTCATCTCGGAGGGGTTCATGCCGAGGGGAAAGTCGACGCTGGTGGCGACGGCGTCGAGATAGTCCTGGCGGCGGGTGAGGAGCCAGGCGCGGGTGGCGGCCTCGACGTTGCGGGGCAGGCAGGAGGTGTTGCCCCAGCCGCCGCCCTCGGGGGTGGCGGCGCGGTAGCCGAGGCGTCCGCGCCCGGCGACGAAGGCGACCTCCTGGTCGGCGGCGGCCAGGAGCCGCGTGCGCAGCTGTTCGCGGACGGCGGGCTCGGGGATGGGCCGGTCGTTGCCGAGGATGCCCCAGACGAGAGCCCAGTAGGGGACGGCACCGGCGACCCCGGCGCGGGCCTGGGCATGATGGGCCTTGAAGTCCTGCCAGTAGGCGTCCTTGCCGGTGGCGGCGAAGAGGTGTCCGGCCGCCCAGGTGCGGGCGCCCTGGAGCTGTTGGGGCTCCCAGCCCTCGCCCTGGTCGATGCCGCCCTTCGGCAGGGTGGGCTGGGGCTCGTCGGGTTGGGCGACAGCGTAGCGCCAGGCGCGCTCGGCGCGGTCGAGGTAGCGGTCGGCCCGCTTGGCGTCGAAGGGCCGGAAGAGGCGGGCGGCATGTGCGAAGTTCGCAGCCGCGCAGAAGGTGAAGTACGCCGTGACCTGGCGCATGAAGTAGGGCAGGGTGTCCTCGTGCCCCATGCCCGGCGCCGGATGGGCGTAGGACTCGTAGCCCGGCGGCACGCCCCCATCCAAGCCGCGGATGTCGCGCGCATAGTCCTGGAGGTATTCGAGCGAGAGCAGGTTCCAGGCGGCCTCGTCGAGGATGTCCGGGACGCCATTGCCGTTCTCCGGGATCGAGACCTGGCCGTCGGCGAACTTCTTCGGACAGCCCTCGTAGAGGGAGAGGAGCAGCTCGGGGACGCGGATGTGCATCGGGCGCAGGTCGAAGTCGCCGGCGTCGTAGTGGCCGCCATGGATCTCCTTCGGCCCACCGGGCAGGTGGTAGGGGCCGGCGGCGGGATTGG
>CAZBDL010000123.1:0-8712 GCA_964490525.1 uncultured Victivallales bacterium
TCCGGCGGCTGTTGCATTCGTTCATGGCGGCGGCCAGGCCCCGGTAGAGGGCCGTCTTGACGGCGGCGACCGCCGCCGCGAGCACCTCGTCGAACACCGCCTTCTCCTCGTCGGTGAAGGGCGAGAGGACATGGCCGACGACATTCTTGCCGCCCCGGCCGATGCCGATGCGCAGCCGTCCGAAGCCGTCCTCGCCGAGCGCCCCGATCACCGAGGCGACGCCGCGATGCCCGCCGTCGCCGCCCTGGCTCCGCAGACGGATGCGCCCGAGCGGCAGGTCGAGGTCGTCGAAGACCAGGAGCATCTCCGGCGCCGCGATGCCCTCCTGCCGCATCAGGCCGGCCACGGGGCCGCCGCTGCAGTTCATGAAGGCCTGCGGCTGCTGCAGCCAGAGGGTCCGTCCCCGGCATCGTCCGCGCCAGCAGCGCGCGGCGCCGCGGGTCTCGCCGACGAAGGTCCCGGGCAGCTCGTCCCGCAACCGGTCGATCACCATGAAGCCCGCGTTATGGCGGGTCTGCGCATACTCCTTGCCAGGGTTTCCCAGCCCGGTGACCAGTCGGATCCTCGACTCCGCCATGGCCGCTCAACTCCGTGTCCGGCTGGCTGCTATTTCTTCTTCTCCTCGGCGGCGGCCTCGCCCTTCTTCTCCTCGGTGGCGGCCGGCACCTCGGCGCCCTCGGCGGCGGCGGCGACCGCCGCTTCCTCGACGCGCGGCAGGGTGACGCGGAAGACGGCCTGGTCGGGGGTGCCCAGGGCGGTCACCCGCGGGGGCAGGGCCAGTTCCTTGATGTGGATGACCGCGTCGATCTCCATGCCGGAGATGTCGACGTCGACGACCTCGGGCAGGTCGTTCGGCGTGCAGCTGATCTCGAGCTTGTGGATCATCTGCTCGAGGACGCCGCCGCGGCTTTGGCCAGCGGCCGTGCCGCGGGCGCGGATCGGCACCTCGGCGGTGATCGTCTCGTCCATGTTCACTTCGATGAAGTCGATGTGGATGGTCCGGTTCGCCAGGGTGTCGAACTGGATCTCCTTGACCAGGGCGGTCAGGGCGTCGCCCTCGGCCGAGGTCAGGTCGACGAGGTGGATGTTCTTGCGGGCGACGGCGCGCCATTCCTGCTCGTTGAGCAGGCAGGTCCGCGGCGTCTTGCCATGGCCGTAGATCACGGCGGGGACCTTGCCGGCCCGGCGGGCCCGGCGCGCATGCGAAGTGCCCGTCCCGGGACGGAGTTCCATGGTCAGTTGCTGGCGTTTGTGTGTCATCGGTCGGTCTTCCTTGGGGAATATGGCTTGGGGTTCTATTTCCTAAAGCGGAAGAGGGAGGAGACGGAGTCGCCCTCATGGGTACGGCGGATGGCCTCGCCGAGCAGGGGGGCGACGCTGACGACCTTGATGCGGCCGCCGCAGTCGTCCTGGACGGGCACGGCATCGGTGACCACCAGTTCGTCGATCGGACTGTTGCGCAGGCGCTCGCGGCCGGTCTCGGTGAGCAGGCAATGGGAGACGGCGGCGATGACCCGCGCGGCCCCGTGCTTCTTCAGCAGGGTCGCGGCGGCGGTGAGGGTGCCGGCGGTGGTCGTCAGGTCGTCGGTCAGCAGGCAGACGCGATCGCGGACCTCGCCGACCAGATGGGAGGATTCGACCGAGGTCGCGTCGACCCGTCGCTTGGCGACCACGGCAAAGCCGGCGTTGAACATGTCGCCATAGCTTTGGGCCATCTTGACGCTGCCCGAGTCGGGCGAGACGACCACCAGGTCGAGGCCCGCCAGCCTGGGCTGAAGGTATTCGTAGAACACCGGGGCCGCATGGAGATGGTCGACTTGGATGTCGAAGAAGCCTTGGATCTGCTGCGAATGCAGGTCCATGGCCAGCACCCGCGAGGCGCCCGCCACGGTGATCAGGTTGGCGACCAGCTTGGCGGTGATCGGCACCCGGGGCTGGTCCTTGCGGTCTTGGCGGGCATAGCCGAAATAGGGGATCACGGCGGTGACCCGGGCCGCCGAGGCGCGCTGGGCCGCGTCGATCAGGATCAGCAGCTCCATCAGGGCATCGTTCGGCGAGCCGCAAATGGGCTGGACGATGAACACGTCGTCGCAGCGCAGGCTGATGTCGTACTTGACGAACAGCTCGCCGTCGGGGAACCGGCTGATCTCGACATCGCCGAGCGCCATGCCCAGATGCGCCGCGATCCGTTCCGCCAGGGGGCGGTTGGCCGTGCCGGAAAAGAGCCGGATATCCTTGTCGCAACGATCCATCGGTCTTCCTTTAGTCCACTGGGAGGCCGCGCGATCGACGCCGACCCGTGGTTCGGGCGGACAGGCCGCCGACCCAATGTCAATCAGGGGGAGGGCAAAAGTAGATGCCCCGAAGGAAAATGCAAGGGGGAAGAAGAGATTTTCTCGGCGGAGCATGCTTGACTTTCCGACGCACCGGCATTCTCTTAGTCGCCCGATAGGGTATTCCCCGGCATTGCCGACAACCTCAAATCTTTCACCTGGCGAGCGTGAGAATCGTGATCAGGCTATCGACCAAGTCGCGTTATGGGCTGCGCATCCTGTTGCAGATTGCGCAGGACAACCGGGAAGGGCACCTGGCCAGCGGTCGGGTGATTGCCGAACGCCAGGAGATCACCGAGCCCTACATGGAGCAGATCATGATCCCCTTGAAGGCGGGGGGGCTGGTGAAGACCCGACGCGGCTGTCGGGGCGGCTACGAGCTCGCGCGGCCGCCCGAGGCGATCACGGTGCTGGAGGTCGTCGAACTGTTCGAGGGGCGGCTCGACCTGGTCAACTGCGACGACCCTGGCGGGCCATGCCCGCGGCGGCCGCAATGCCCCACCTATCCGGTTTGGAAGACCCTGTCGGACGCCTCGCGCCGGGTCGCCGCCGGGATCAGTGTCGCCTCGTTGTTGCCGTCGTCGGCCGGGATTCCCGCCGGGCACTATTGCATTTAGGCGGCGAATTGCCCGATGACCCCATCCAGATGCCATCCAGAACGCTCAACATTCAATGTTCAAGTGAAGGGGCACCCCATGGCCGTTCTTGAGAACATCGCCCAAGCGGTGGGCAACACGCCGCTGGTGCGCCTGGCGCGCCTGTCGCCCCCGGACGGCGCCATGGTCCTTGGCAAGGTGGAGACCTTCGGTCCCACGGCGAGCGTCAAGGACCGCATTGCCAAGAGCATGATCGATGCGGCGGAGCAGGCGGGCAAGCTCAAGCCGGGCGGCACGATCATCGAGCCGACCAGCGGCAACACCGGCCTGGGCCTGGCGATGGTGGCGGCGGCGCGCGGCTACCGGCTGATCATCGCCATGCCCGAGACGATGAGCCTGGAGCGGCGCATGATGCTCGAGCATTTCGGCGTCGAACTGATCCTGACTCCGGGCGGTGAAGGCATGTCCGGCGCCGTCGCCAAGGCCAAGGAGCTGCTCGCCAGCCATCCGGGCGCCTTCATGCCGCAGCAGTTCGACAATCCCGCCAACCCGGAGATTCATCGCCAGACCACGGCTGAGGAGATCTGGCGGGACACGGGCGGTCGCATTGATGCCTTTGTCGCTGGCGTCGGCACCGGCGGCACCCTGACTGGCGTGGGCTCCGTCCTGCGCAAGCGCCTCGCGGCGGCCGTCCGCATCGTCGCCGTCGAACCCGACGCCTCGGCTGTCCTCTCCGGGGAGAAGCCCGGACGCCACGGCATCCAGGGCATTGGCCCGGGATTCGTGCCTGGGGTGCTTGACCGCAGCTTGATCGATGAGGTGATCCGGGTCAAGGAGGTTGATGCCATCGCCACCTCCCGCCTGCTCGCCCGCCGCGAAGGCATCTCCTGCGGCATCAGCGCCGGGGCCAACGTCTGGGCCGCCCTGCAGCTCGCCGCCCGCCCTGGCATGGCCGGCAAGATCATCGTCACGGTCATCTGCGACACCGGCGAGCGCTACCTCACCACGCCCCTCTTCATGTAGCTGCCGCCGCCACCTCCGCTGTCGTCGAGGCAGCGCCTTGGCGATTGCAGTCACCCGGGCGCGGGGATATGGTTAGGCCAACACAATTTCCCATTCCGGAGGCCTCCCGATGAAACAGGCTTGTCGCCGTTGGCTATGGTCGTTGCTGCTCATGGCCTGGCTGCCGTTGTCGTCGGCGGAATGGACGGTCATGGTGCGCCTGGCCGGGGATGGTCCGAACGAGGCCGAATGCATCGTCGACTTCCTCAAGATGGCCCTGGTCGGCAGCAATGCCGATGTCAACCTCCTCGTCGAGTTCGACCGGGTGCCGGGGGAGACCGCCGAACATGACAACTGGACGATCGCCCACCGTTTCCGGGTGCTTGTGGGGATGACCCCGACCCCGGCCAATGCGGTGGCGGACTGGGGCGACGGTCTCGGCGGCCGGGAGATCGACACGGCCTCGCGGTCCTCGTTGGTCAGCTTCCTCGACTGGGGAATGGACACCTATCCGGCCAACCGCTATGCGCTCATCGTGGCCGGGCGCGGGCGCGACTGGGAGGGCCTGGCGACGGACGCGACAAGCAAAGGCAAGTCGATGACCATCAAAGATTTGCGTCGGGCGTTGCATAATGCGAAGCGGCCGGTCGACCTGGTCGCCCTGGCCAGCGACCGCTCGAGCCTGGCCGACATCGCCTACGAGATCCGCCAGGAGCAGACCGATGCGGAAGTGCTGGTGGTCGCGCAGGACACGCTTTCGGACCAGGGCTGGCCATACACCCAGATCTTCACGGCGCTGAAGGCCGTGCCGACCATGACGCCTGCCGCCCTGGGTACGGTCATCGCCGACGCGTGCTTCCTCGCCTATGGCAACGACACCCCGTTTGCGGTCATCGACCTGGCCGCGATGGAGCCCCTGGCCTTGGCCCTCAAGGGGCTGGCCGAGGCGTTGGCCGACAACTGGCAGACCGACCCGGCAGTGGCGCAGGCCGCCGCCGCCGCCGTCCTTCCCCCCCTCGGCAATGCCGTGATCCATGCGCGCGCCGGGGCGGGTTGGCCCGGCGCCTCCGGTCTCGCCACCTATTTTCCCCCCGCCAAGCGCGACCCGGGCTACACCACGACGCTCCTGAGCCTGGTCGACGAGACCCGCTGGGACAGCCTCCTGAACACCTATTTCAACGACATGCGCGGCTCATGGGTGAGCGGTGCCCGCCTGGGCAGCCAGGAGTTTGGCTCCCCGTCCTTCATCGATCTCGGCGACCTGTGCGCCCGCCTGGCGGCCCCGGCCGATCCGCGCACCTATGCGGAAACTTCCGGGGCGAAGGGATTTGTCACGACGGGCGGCGTTGCCCAGGCGTGGCAGGGCTACCAGCAAACCTGGACCCAGCCCTTGCCCTTCACCTTCACCTTCTATGGCGTCGACTACAACGAGGTCCATGTGGCCAGCAGCGGCTACCTCGACTTCACCGACAGCAGCGCCCCCGGGGAGGGCAGCACCGCCGCCCTGGTCGCCGCGACCCGCATCGCCGCCCTCTGGGACAATCTCGACACGACCGACGGCGACATCTACATCAACCAACCGGACCCGCGCAGCATCCGCTTCCGCTGGCGGGGCAAGCGCCGTACCGACAATACATGGATGAACGTCAGCGCCCTGCTTCAGGACTCCGGCGACATTGAACTCTTCTACGGCAGCGGCAACCTGGGCCTGACGCCGACCGTCGGCCTTTCCGCCGGCAATGGCTTGGACTACGACATCTCCGCCTTCCACACGGCTACGGAAAAGCTTGCCGGGGCCGCCTCCCTGTGTTTCGCCACGCCCGCTCCCCTGGTCCGCCAGGCGGTGCTGGCGGACGACCTTCGCAGCCATGTCGACGTCTATTTCAACCGTCCCGTCTTCGCCAACAATGACGGCACCGGGGCGCTGGTTCCCGCCGACCTCGACCTGGTCTTTGCGGACAACGGCGGCCCGACCGCGGACATCGCCATTGCCGGCCTCACCGACATCGCCGGCGATCCCCTGGCCGGTGGTGAGCAGGTCATCCGTGTTCATCTCGCCATCGTCGGCGGCCCCCCGACCGGGGTGGAGACGGTCGACATCGGCCCTGCCGACCGCGCCTGCGTCTTCAATGCCGACGGCTATCCCGCCCCTGACACGTCGACCACCTTGGCGGTGAACATCAATGGTATCCCGGTGACCCAGGGCCGCACGTTTTCGGTGGCCGCCGCCGAGATCGATGCGGGCCTCGCCCAGCTCACCCGCAAGCCGACGGTCAAGGGCGAATACTTCGATCCGCTCAAGGATCCGAAGCGGCTCAAGGCCTTGCGGGCGTCGGTCAAGGTCGTCTCCAAGGTCTCCGTCACCGCCCCGCTCCCGGCGGTCGACTGCGAATGGACGAAGAAGACGCCCCTGTTCAGCAAGTCCGCGCACAACGCCGCCTATGCCGCCGGGGCGGACATGGCCACGATCCTGGCCGAGACGCCGATGCATCAGGTCGCCCAGGCCCTCCCGACCGTCACCACCGAGAACAAGATCCGCTACGACGTCCCCGGGCTTGGCAAGGCCTTGATGCTGGTGGCACCGCAGTTGACCGCGACCACCACCCAGGCCGGCGTGCCGGTCGCCGAGGCCCGTCCCGAGGAGACGGTTCGCCTACAGGGGTGGCACTTCGGCGTCAAGGCTCCCAAGGTCTGGCTCGAATACCGCAACGCCGCCGGGGCCGTCAAGATGAAATCATGCAAGGTTCTCAAGCCGCTCCTCCATGCCGACCGCCTCGGCAATCCCGGCAAGAGCTGCATGGTGGTGGACACCGGCGAGAGCGCCGTCGACATCCTCATCCCGAAGCTGCCCACCGCCTGGGTCCACGGGGCGCACAACCTGGTGATGGACAACGGCATTGGTCGCGCCACCATCGCCTTTGCCACCGTGGCTCCGTGAAGGAGCGTCGAAGTTGACGGCGGCGTAAGCGTGGCCGCGGACGGGGGCATCCGGCGATCCTAGGGAATGCCGATGTCCCGCTTGACGCCATCAATGTCCAGCCTTTCCCAGGGATTGCCGTTGTCGGCATCCGATGTATGGTATGGGCCGGCTGCGGTCCGGCAACGAGAAGGGAGTCGGCGATGGATGCAGGGATTCTACGGCTGTTGGAGGAGAACGCGCGGCTGGGCAACGGCGAGATCGCCCGCCGGTTGGGGCGGAATGAGGCGGAGGTGGCAACGGCGATTGCGGCCATGGAGCAGTCGGGCCTGATTCGCGGCTACCGGGCCCTGCTCGATCCCAACCGCAGCGCCCGGGGGGGTGTGCAGGCCATTATCGCGGTGAAGGTCCGGCCTGAGCGCGAGGGCGGATTCGACCGCATCGCCCGGCGCCTGAGCAAGTATCCCGAGGTGGTTTCACTGTACTTGGTCTCCGGCGGACACGACCTTGAGCTTGAGGTGCGGGGCGAGACCTTGCATGACGTCGCCGGCTTCGTCTCGAGCAAGCTGGCCACGATTGACGGGGTCATCTCCACGGGCACCCACTTCCTCCTCAAGAAGTATAAGGAGAACGGGGTCTGCTTCGAGGATGCCGAGGAGTACGAGCGCCTGAAGGTCTCGCCCTGACGCCCCGCGGAAAAATCCTCAATCCATAGCGCCAAATCCCAAACCTCTCCACCATCCCGCCACGGCGGGACAAGTCCAACATCCATACGAGGAGCATTGTCGCATGAGCGGAAGACTGTCCGGAAAGGTGGCCTTGGTCACCGGCGGTGCCCGGGGCATCGGGCGGGCGATTTGCGAACGGCTAGGCGCCGAGGGCGCGATCCTGGCGATCGTCGACATCCTGCCCGAGGTGGCGGAGGCGACCGCCGCCGAGCTGAAGGCGCAGGGCATGGAGACAGCGGCCTACGGCGCTGACGTGGCGAAGTTCGCGGACGCCGAGGCGACCGTGCAGGCCGTGATCGCGCGCTTCGGCAAGGTCGACATCCTGGTCAACAACGCCGGCATCACCCGTGACACCCTGATGATCCGCATGAGCGAGCAGGATTGGGACCTGGTTATCGCCGTCAACCTCAAGGGCACCTTCAACTTCACCAAGGCGGTCATGCGCCCGATGATGAAGCAGCGCGCCGGCAAGATCGTTAACATCGCCTCTGTCGTCGGCCGCATGGGCAATGCCGGCCAGGCCAACTACGCCGCCTCCAAGGCTGGCGTCATCGGCCTGACCAAGACCGCCGCCAAGGAGCTGGCCACACGCAATGTCACGGTCAATGCCGTCGCCCCAGGCTACATCCAGACGGACATGACCAAGGACCTGCCCCAAGGTGCCAAGGACGCCTTCATGACCGTCACTCCGATGCAGCGGCCGGGGTCGCCGGCCGACGTCGCCGGCGTCGTCTACTTCCTGGCCTCGCCCGATTCCGACTATGTCACCGGCCAGGTCGTGAATGTCGATGGCGGCCTGCTGATGTGAAAAACTGCCCGGCGGGGGGGCCTGGCCAAAAACCCGGGTTGAAATTTCCACCAACCTCGTGCATGGTATGCGCATTTGATACGGACAACCGGTTCCGCGCCAGCGGAGCGCGGCAACCCACAACACCGGCAACCAGACAAAAGGGCAAGAACATGTCGTCAGTCGCAGACAAGGTGAAGGAAATCGTCGTCCAGCAGCTCGGCGTCGCCGAGGACCAGGTCGCTCCCGAGGCCAAGTTCATCGAGGATCTCGGGGCCGACTCCCTGGACCAGGTCGAGCTGGTCATGGCGCTTGAGGAGGAGTTTGGGGCGGACATCCCGGACGAGGA
>CAZBDL010000124.1:0-8687 GCA_964490525.1 uncultured Victivallales bacterium
CTGTTGGCCTTGGACGCCAAGCGCGACGACCTGGCCCGGCCAGCCTTGACTGCCGTGGCCAATGCCGACCCATCCACCGTGTCGGGAGCCGGGTTCGACGCCTTGCTCGACCGGCTGGCCGGCAACCGCCGCGAGGCGGAGATGATCGCCCGCATCCGCGCGGTCTGCGGCACCGACCTGCCCCCGGGTGAGATGATCCGCGACGCCCGGCGGCGCCTGGGCATGCCGGCAGAGCAGATCCCGGATCCCGTGGTCCCCGCCTTGCCGCCCATCGACGACGCCCTGCCGGAGCCCGCATTCACCCTTGAGATCGAACGTCTGGACTGAACCGCCATGTTCCTGCCCTATGCCATCGATGCCGACTCCGAATATGCGGGGCGCCCATGGACGGTCTGGACGGTGTCCCTGGCCTGCCTCCTGGTGCATGTGGGGATCTACTATGCGATCCCCGAGGTGGTGCGGGAGGACCTGTTCTATCGTCTGGGCTGCGTGCCGTGCGAGTTTCGCGGGTGGATGCCGTTGACCTGCAGCCTCCTGCACGGAGGCTGGCTGCATCTGCTCGGCAACCTGTACTTCCTGTGGATCTACGGACGGCGTTGCGAGCAGTGCCTCGGCACGCTCCGCTTCCTGCTGCTCTACCTGGCCGGGGCGTGGGTCAGCGTCGGCGTGCATGTCCTCGTCGCTCCCGAATTCTACCGCGATGTCCCTGCGGTCGGCGCCTCCGGCGCCATCGCTGCCGTCCTCGGCGCCTTCCTCGTCCTCTTCCCGGCGGTGCGCGTCCGCTTCCTCGTCTTCTCACTGGCTTTCGGTCGACCCTTGCCCGCCCAGGGTCCCGCCTGGTTCCTGCTGGGCGGCTGGTTCATTGTCCAGATCGCCTACGGCCTGCAACTGACCGGGGACGTCACCGGCGTCGCCTTCTGGGCGCACATCGCGGGATTCGCCGGCGGCGCCCTGGTCGGCAGCCTGTGGTTGCTGCTCCAGCATCTTGCCGGCCATGCCCGACACCGCCGCGCCCGTCGTCTGCTGGACGACGCCTGGAGGTCACTGCGCACGGGCGACCACGGCGCCGCCAGCGACCAGTTGGCGGCGTTCCGGGCGTTGGCTCCGGATTCCCGGCTGACCCGCGATATCGACCTGATCCAGGATTTCCTCGCGCCCGACCCCGACGCCCTGGCCACCGCCTGGCGGGAACTGTTCTCCGCCGCCCGCCACGAGCAGGACCATGGCCGTATCGTCCAGCGCTACGCATACTTCGTCGGCCGATACGGGCCGGGGGCATTGCCCGGACGGCTCCATGGCGAGGCCGCCCTGGCCGCCTTGCGCACCGGCGACGCGGACACCGCCCTCTTCGCCGTGCGCCAGGCGCTGCTGGCCGATCCCGGGCCGCCCCCCGCACGGCTCCTGCCCGCCGCCATCGTCGCCCTCCAGCGCCTCGGCCATGCCCCCGAGGCCGCCCGCCTCCAGGCCCTCCTGGACGCTCCGGAAGCCGCGCCTACTTGATGCGCACGGGGGCGCCCTTGCGGGCGCTGGCGTAGATGGCGTCGAGCAGCTCCATGACGATCAGTCCCTCCTCGCCGGTGGCGGTGTGGGGGGTGCCCGCGACGAGGCTGTCGATGAAGTGGCACATGGCGCCGCGCACGCCGGGGACGGGGGGATGGAGCTTCATGTCGTAGAGCCTTCCGTCGCGCTCAAGGTGGATGGCCGCCTCGAACTGGTAGCCCTCGCCGATGTTCTGCTGGACCAGGCCGCCCTGGGTGCCGAGGAGGCGCGTGTGCATCTCCTCGTTGCGCTCGATGTTGCCCGCCCAGGACGCCTCCAGCTCAAGGGTGGCGCCGTTGGCGAACTTGATCAGGGCCACTCCCAGGTCCTCGACGTCGAAGGCCTTCTTCTCCTTCGCCGCCTTGGCCTTGGCCAGGTGGTTGTAGGTCGAGGCCAGTACCCAGGTCGGCCGCGGATAGCCCATCAGCCAAAGGGCCAGGTCGAGGCGATGCACGCCGAGGTCGATGACCGGGCCGCCGCCCGAGAGCGCCTTCTGGCCGAACCAGCCGCCGAACCCGGGCATGCCACGCCGCCGCAGCCAGACCGTCCGTCCAAAGTAGATCTCGCCCAGCAGCCCCGACTCCACCTCGCGCTTCAGCGCCCAGGACTGGTCGTTGAAGCGGAAGCTGAAGTTGATCATCAGCCGCCGCTTCGCCTGCTTCGCCGCCGCCAGCATCTCCCGCCCCTCGGCCGCGTTCATCGCCATCGGCTTCTCGCAGAGGACGTGGCACCCCGCCTTGAACGCCTTGATCGTCAATGGCTTGTGAAACTTGTTCGGGGTCGCGATGGAGATCACGTCGAGCTTCTCCGAGGCCAGCATCGCGTCCAGGTCGGCGTACCGGCCCATCACGTTCAGCTCGTCGGCCTTCTGCTGCAGGCGCGCCGGATCCGTGTCCGCCACCGCCACCACCTCGGCCTGCGGATGCTGCTGGAAGCCCCTCACATGGCCCGCGCCCATGCCCAGGCCCACCACGCCGACTCTCAGCTTCTTCATGATCTTGCCCTTGTTCTGTTGTGTCCGTTTGGTCCGTTGTGTCCGTCGCCCCCCCCGGGGTTCACAGCTTCGACGCCTGCTGGATCCCGGCCTTGCCGAAGTCCTTGCTCTTGTCGGCGATCGGCTCGAGGGCCGGGCTCATCGGGCACTTGTCGACGATGAACTGCGCCGGCGCCAGCCAGCGGCAGGCGTTGCCGATGACCTTGATGACCTGGGGGTTGTGATAGATCGGATAGGTCTCATGTCCGGGGCGGAAATAGAAGACGCGCCCGTTGCCGCGGTTGAAGACGCAGCCGCTGCGAAAGACCTCGCCGCCCTCGAACCAGGAGATGAAGATGAGCTGGTCGGGTTCGGGGATGTCGAAGCGCTCGCCGTACATCTCGGTGTTGGCCAGCTCCAGGTAGTCGCCGATGCCCTGGGTGATCGGGTGGTTCGGCGCCACATTCCAGAGCCGCTCCTTCTCGCCCGCCTCGCGCCACTTCAGCGAGCAGTTGGTGCCCATCAGCGCCTTGAAGATCTTCGAGAAGTGCCCGGAGTGCAGGACGATCAGGCCCATGCCCTCGAGCACCCGCTTGTGGACCCGCTTGACGATGGCGTCGTCCACCTCGCCATGCGCGCAATGGCCCCACCAGAGCATGACGTCGGTGTCGTTGACCACCGCCTCGGTCAGCCCGTGCTCGGGCTCGTCCAGCGACGCGCAGCGCACCGCCAGGTCCGGGAACGACTGCGCCAGGCCCGCCTTGATCGTCTCGTGCATCCCCTGCGGGTACACCCGCTTCACCGCCTCGTGCTTCTTCTCGTGGCGGAACTCATTCCAGATCGTCACCCGCACTTTGCCCGCCATGGCTTGTCTCCTCGGATTGTTGAAATGTGATAGGGTCATGTCCTCGCCTTCCATACAATTTATCGCTTGAAGATTGAATGCAACGGAGAAACAATATACAATACGTGATACTTCTGCACCTTATGTGAGGGCCTCATGCGGCGCTGGCAGATACAGTTCCAGGTGTACCGTCCGCTGTCGGCCTTTCCATATCCGAACGAGCTGGTCGAGGAACAGCAGGACTCGCCTTTCTATCGGCATGAGGGGCGGTTGCGGGGCAAGACCGGGGGCGGTCAACTGGTCTGCACGCTCTCGGGCCTCGGCGGGTTTTCCCTGGGCGGACGCGAGCACCGGCTTTCTCCGGGACAGGCCTTCCTGGCGAACCATGCCGATCCGGAGCACGCCTACTACTATCCGCCCGAGGCGACGGAGCCCTGGGTGTTCCTGTGGATCAGCCTGCTGGGGCCGACGGCGGAGGCGATGATCCGCGAGCTCAACGGCCGCTTCGGCTATCTCTTCCCCCTGCCGCTTGACCGCGGACTGATCCCGCGCCTGCAGGCTTGGCGCCCCCGTCGCAACACGATCCAGGCCTTGTCCCCGCAAGCGGGCGCGGCCATGGTCGCGGAGGTGCTTTCCGGGATCGGCGAGCCATCGACGGGCGCGTGGAGCGAGAACGCCGCCAGCACCTTGGCCAACCGCGCCCAACAGTACATTCTCGGCCGCCTCGAGGAGCCGTGTCCGGTCGCGACGGTCGCCGCCGCCATGCAGGTCTCGCGCGAACACCTTACCCGCGTCTTCCGGGAGCAGTTGGGCCAGGCCCCGGCCGAGTACATCCGCCGCTGCAAGCTGCGGCTGGGCGGGCACCTGCTGCGCGAAACCAGCCTCGCTGTCGGCGAAGTCGCCGCCCGGCTCGGCTTCGCGGGTACGACCACCTTCATCCGGGCCTTCCGTCGGCATACCGGCATGACCCCCCAGACCTTCCGCCGCCTCGGCCTGCCCCCGCCCGAATAGGGCCGGGAGAAGGTTGATTTCCGGGCGGGAGGCGGTATGATATGCCCCGCCCCTACCGCGTCCCCATCGTCTAGAGGCCTAGGACATCGGATTTTCGATCCGACGACACGGGTTCGAATCCCGTTGGGGATGCCATTTTCCCCGTCGTCCGCCGCGAATTCCGCAGGGTCTGTCACCTTGCCGGGTGATGCCGTCGGCGGAATCCCGTGGGGGTGACGCCGACGATCCGCCGGAACTGCCGGGCAAGATAGTTGGCCTCGGCAAAGCCGACCCGCACGGCGATCTCGCCCACGCCCAGGCCGGGATGGCCCAGCAGTAGCTCCGCCGCCTTGGCGACGCGGATGTGCAGGAGATGATCGAGCGGCGTGCGCCCGGTGGCGTTCCGGAAATGGCGCAGCAGCCCGCGGGGCGACATCCCCGCGAGTCCGGCCATCTGCGCCAGCGTCATCTCCTCGGCATAGTGTTCGTTGAGATGGCGGATCAGCCGCCCCATCCGGGCCGGGGCGTCCGTGCTTCTCCCGGGCGTAAGGTCGATGCTGCGCACCAGCAACAGCAGCAGGCGCATGAACCGCGCCATGGCCGCAAACTGGTAGCCGCCCTGGCGCTGGCGCAGTTCCGCATCGAGGTCGATGAGCAGGGTCGCCGCCTCTCTAAGTCGTTCTTCCGGAAGGTGGAAGTCGACGATGCGCCGCTGCTGCGCCTGGCTACCGAACAGGACATGCCAGCCAGGGGCCACCGCCAGGTCGAGCCAAGGCACCGGCAGGCGTCGCCGCGAGAAGAGCACGTTCCACAGCTCGAGGCCCGCCGTCTCCTGGTATCCGTGCGCCGTCCCGACCGGAATCACGAACCCGTCGCCCGGCCCGATCGTCCGCGCCAGGTCGGAGACATGCCGCCCGCGACCGGCCACGACCAGCACCAACTCGGTGAACTCGTGCGCATGCCGCGAGGTGTCCACCTGCGGCGCCTCCCGGATCACGCGCAGGGGAAAGTCCGCATAGGGGAACATGCCGGCATTAGGAATGACGCGTTCCATGGCGGGAATATCTCCCCGGCGAGCCTTCCCGTCAATCCCGGCGGTGGCCGGTCCGGAAGGAGCCGGGAGGAAAGCCCATGACCCGCTTGAAGACCTTGGAGAAGTGGAAGGCGTCGTGGAAGCCGGTGCGAGCGGCGGCTTCCTTGACCGAGGCCCCTTCCTCCTGGAGCAGGCGGCAGGCCTGGGCGATCAGGGCCCGGTGCCGGATCTGCGTCGGCGTCATGCCGATCTCCCGGCGCAACAGGGCATTGACATGCTCCGGGCCGATGCCAAACTCACGGGCAAGGCGGTGGCGATCGACCGTTCCCGGCAAGCCTCGCTCGATCGTCGCGACCATGCGGGCGACGCGCAGGGAAGGGGAGGGGGAGGACCCGGGCTGACGCCGCCAGTGGCCCGCCAGACGCAGCCAGATGTCCTTGGCAATGGTCGAAAGCAGCTCCTCGCGGAACGGCAGACGTCCCTCGAAGACATCACGGCATTGGCGGAACAGGGGGTGCAACGCCATGTCGCCGCGGGTCGGGGTGACGGTCGGCGGCTGGGGCGAAGGACGGTAGTCGCCGTCAACCCAGCGTCCCGGCGCCAGCTCCAAATGGATGCAGCTGATCACCGCCCCGTAGGAGCGGTCGCGGACATGGCGGAAGACATGCTCCACGCCTGGCGGGATGCACAGCACGTCGCCGTCCTGAAGACGGGTCTCGCGCTCCTGCGCCGCGTAGGCGAACTCCCCCGCCACGATCAGGATCAGTTCGGCATCCTCCAAGATCCGCGGCCCCCAGTGCCGTCGCCCGTCACGCAGGGCGAAGTAATTGGCGTAGTTCACCACCGGCCGCACCTCGGGCGGGCGGACAACCGGGGCATGTCGGCCTTGGCGTTTCATCTCATTATCATACATGACATTCCTTATATTGGCAATTGTCTAAGCATGAAAAGACGAACATGGTATGAGCATTCGCATACATGCTGCCATTTGCCCAGCCAGCCAAGGAGCCCGCCCATGAACCAGCGCCAGCGCATCGACGCCATCCTCCACTACCGGAGCTACGACCGCCTTCCCCTGATCCATTTCGGATTCTGGCACGAGACCCTCGAGAAATGGGCCGCCGAGGGCCACCTCACCCATGATCAAGCCCGCCGTTGGGGCGACGGCAATACGGTCGACGAAGAGATCTCGGCCATGCTCGGGTTCGACGGCAACTGGGCGCATTGCTGGGGGCCCGGCATCGGCCTGCAGCCCGGCTTCGAGCGACAGGTCCTGGAAACCTTGCCGGACGGTACCCGCAAGGTGCGCAACCGTCTCGGCGCGATCGTCCTGGAATCCGATGACGCCGGCTCGATCCCGGCCGAGGTCGACCACCTCTTCAAGGGCCGCGCCGAATGGGAGGAGCACTACCGGCATCGCTTTGCGTTCCGCCCCGAGCGGGTCGCCAACGCCACGGTCTGGGTCGACGGCACCCCGACCCCGTTCGCCCAGGGCGGCCTGGAGCACCTGCGCCGCGACGACTTCCCCGAGTACCGCGGCATCTTCTGCGGCAGCCTCTTCGGTTGCATCCGCGACTTCGTCGGCGTCGAGAACGTCAGCTACCTCTATGTCGACGACGAACCGCTCTACGATGAGATCATCAACACCGTCGCCGACTGCGCCTACCAGTGCGTCAAGACGGCCCTGGAGAGCGGCGCGAAGTTTGCCTTCGCCCATTTCTGGGAGGACATCTGCTTCAAGAACGGGCCGCTGGTCGTGCCCGACATCTTCGCCGAGAAGGTCGGCCCCCACTACCGCCGCATCACCGACCTGCTCCATCAATACGGCATCGACATCGTCTCCCTCGACTGCGATGGCAAGATCGACGCCCTCCTGCCCATTTGGCTCGAGAACGGCGTCAACACCATGTTCCCGATCGAGGTCGGCACCTGGGACGCCAGCATCCGCCCGTGGCGCGAGCAGTACGGACGCGAACTGCGCGGCGTCGGCGGCATGCGCAAGCATGTCCTCGCCCAGGATCGCGCCGCCGTCGAGGCCGAGGTTGAGCGCCTCAAGGGCCTGGTCGAGCTGGGCGGCTACATCCCCTGTCCCGACCACCGCATCGCCCCGGATGCACAATGGGACCTTGTCCGCCTCTACTGCGACCGCATGCGCGCCGTCTTCGGCTGAGACGCCCCCCGACCGCGCTCGCGTGCTTCATCGTTCGCCAGCGCCAAGTCCGCCCGCCGAGCGACTGCGTCGGGTTCAGCCATCCCCGACGCATCCGGGCACGCAAAACCCGCAGGCGACGGCCCTGCCGCAGAGGGCAGGACATCGGCTGCGGGCCTTGCCTGATTCCCGACCGACGGCTACTTGCCGCTGACCATGCCGTGGACCTTGAACGTCCGGGTCGGGGAGAATTCGCCGAGGCGATGTCCGACCATGTTCTCGGTGACGAATACGCCGACGAAGGTCTTGCCGTTGTGGACGTTGAAGTTATGTCCCACGAAGTCCGGCGTGATCATCGAGCGGCGCGACCAGGTCTTGATCGGCTTCTTGAGCCCGGTGCGGTTCATCGCCTCCACCTTCTTCGCTAGGTGGGCATCGACGAACGGCCCTTTTTTGAGTGAGCGCGACATTATTTCTTCTTCCTCCGTTCCACGATGAACTTATCGGATGGGCGGCCCGGCTTGCGGGTCTTCTTCCCCTTGGCGAGCTGTCCCCACGGCGACTGCGGATGGCCGCCGCCGCTGGACCGGCCCTCGCCGCCGCCCATCGGATGGTCGACCGGATTCATGGCGACACCACGGACATGGGGCCGACGGCCGAGATGGCGCTTGCGTCCAGCCTTGCCCAGCTTGATGCTGCCATGCTCAAGATTGCCCACCTGGCCGATGGTGGCGCGGCAGTCGACATGGAGCTTGCGGATTTCCCCGCTGGGCAGGCGCACCTGGGCGTAGTCGCCCTCCTTGGCACGCAACTGCGCCACCTGTCCGGCGGAGCGCGCCAGACGCGCCCCACCGCCCGGCTGGACCTCGAGATTGTGGATGTCGATGCCGGGGGGAATGTCGCGCAGGCGCTTGCAGTTGCCGGGCTTGATCTCGGCCGCCTTGCCGCTCGACACGGTCATGCCCACGGCCAGGCCCACCGGCGCCAGGATGTAGCTCTTCTCGCCGTCGGCATACGCCAGCAACGCAATGTTCGCGCTGCGGTTCGGGTCGTACTCGATGTGCTTCACCTTGGCCGGGATGTTCTCCTTCGACCAGGTGGTGAAGATGGGCGAGGCCGTCGCCGACGCCGCGCTCGAGGAGCGCATGAACTCGTGCGA
>CAZBDL010000125.1:0-2441 GCA_964490525.1 uncultured Victivallales bacterium
AAAGTCTATGTCCTTAACTGCCTCTTCTACGGCAACACCGCCGCCTATGCCGCCGAGCTCCAGGCCAAGCCCGCCACCGCCCACCACAACACCGTCTGCGACAACACCGGCGGCGGCCTCCGCGCCTCCGGCACCGGTGACACCAACATCGTCAACACCATCGTTCGCGGCAATTCCGCCACCCAGGTCCTGGAAGACGGCACCGGGATCCTGTCCGTCGCCGATTGCAACATCGGAGGCGGCCACGTCGGCGCCGGCAACTACGACCAGGAGGAGAGCTTCATCGATGTCGTCCACGGCCATTACCGCATCCTGCCGGCCTCCCCCGGACACAATGCCGGCGCCAGTTCCTTCGTCACCTGGGACCAGGAAGGCCATGGCCGACCCGACGGCGCCGCCCATGACGTCGGGGCCTACGAGGTCATCGCCGACGATGCCGATGCGGACGGTTTGACCGATGCCGCGGAAGACGCCCTCACCACCAACCGGAACCATCCCGACAGCGACGGCGACAGGCTCTGGGATCATGACGAAGTCGCCATCCACTTCACCGACCCGCTGGATCCGGACAGCGACGGCGACACGGTCATTGACGGCATGGAGGCAAGCATCGGAGCCGATCCCCTGATCGACAACATCGCCAACAACTTCATCTTCGACGAGAGCTTCGAGGACGACGCCGACTACCCGGTCGGCCCCTGGGAAGACACCGCCTGGGGCAAGATCACCGAATGGCACGGCAACATCCAGGTCCAAAATGTCGGCGCCCAGGCCATGGACGGGGCCAAGGTCGTCACCCTCTTCGGCCAGGTTCCCCCCAGCCGCGTCGTCGGCCTCCACCCCCGCAACGGCCTCAACCAATACTGGATCTGGATGAGCTGGAAACTGCCCCGCGCCAAGCTGCCGACCGACCTGGCCGAGGCGATCAATGTCGCCGGCTGCCGCTTCGCCATGAACGAGGAGGGCTACCTCTGCGTCTATGACGGCGCCACCAAGGGCTGGCGGGTGGACACCGAGATCACCCCAGCGGGGAACTGGTTCACCACCACCATCGAACGCACCCACGACGCCGGGACGGTCAAGGTCTGGATCAATGGGCGCCCCGCCTTCGACAATGTTCCCGTCTCGCAACCCGACCCCCCGGGCCATATCATTCTGAGCGCCTCCAGCACCCAGGAACATGATGTGCAGATGGACAAGATCGTCGGCACGAGGTACAGCCCATGGTGAGCATGGACACAATGCCGTCACAGGCTTGCCCCGCCGCGGGCGGGGTCGCGGGGCGCGGGACGCGGGCTTGCCCCGCCAACGGCGGGGTCGCGGCCTCCTGCCTTCATCTGCCATCTGAAGTCCGCCATCTGAAACCCCTGCTCCCGATCGCCCTGCTGGCGCTGGCCTTCCCCCTCGCAGCCGCCAATCTTGCCCGGGTCAGTGTCGCCTCGGACGGCAGCGAGAGCAACGGGATTTCCCTGTGCCGCCCGGCCGTCTCGGCCGATGGCCGCCTCGTCGCCTTCTCCTCGGCGGCCAGCAACCTGGTCGCGGACGACGCCAACGGCTACGACGACGTCTTCGTCCACGACCGGCAGACAGGCATCACCGAACGCGTCAGCATCGCCACCGGCGGCGACGAGGGCAACGGCTGGAGCCGAAATCCGGCGATCAGCGCCGACGGCCGCTTCGTCGCCTTCGTCTCGGCGGCCGACAACCTGGTGGCGGGCGATACCAACCAGGCCTGGGACGTCTTCGTGCATGACCGGCAGGATGGCGTCACCGAACGGGTGAGCCTGGCCCACGACGGCGGCGAGGCGCAGCATGGCTACCTGTGGAACGAGTTCTCGCTGCGGGACGTACCGATGACCGACGACCCGCAACGCTATCCGCCGTCGCTCAGCGCCGACGGCCGCTTCGTCGTCTTCGTCACCGATGCACCGAACCTGGTGCCAGGCGACACCAACGGCAAGTTCGATGTCTTCGTCCGCGACCGCCTGGAGGCCAGCATCGAACGGGTCAGCATCGCCAGCGATGGGAGCGAGGCCGATGGCGGCTCGCATCAGGCGACGATCAACGCCGATGGCCGCTACGTGGCCTTCAACTCCGGCGCAACCAACCTGGTCGACAGCGACACCAACGAGCGCTGGGATACCTTTGTCCATGACCGCGACACCGGGATCACCGAACGGATCTCGCTTGCCCACGACGAGATCCAGGCCAACGGCGAATCCGTCGACATCCCGGCGGTTTCTTCGGACGGCCGCTATGTTGCCTTCACGTCTCACGCCGACAACCTGGTGGCCAACGACACCAACGGCCAGCCCGATGTCTTCCTGCGCGACCGCCAGGCCGGAACCACCGCCCGGGTCAGCCTCCGCGCCAACGGCAGCCAGGCCAACGGTGCCTCCTTCCAGCCGACGGTCACGGCCGACGGACAGCGCATCGCCTTC
>CAZBDL010000125.1:2535-8683 GCA_964490525.1 uncultured Victivallales bacterium
GTGCCCGGCATCGCCGCCGGCAGCGCCAACATCTTCGTGGCGACCCCGACAACGGGAGAGGTCGCCTGTGTCAGCCTGAAGGCCAATCTCAAGCCCAGTCATGGGCTCTCGCAGTTGCCCTCAATCTCGGCCGACGGCACCGTCGTCGCCTTCGCCTCGGAAGCAACCGACCTGGTGGCGGGGGACGCCAACGGCGTCTTCGACATCCTCGCGGCGGGTGGTGCCGCCACCGACCTGGTGCTGACGGTCGAGCCTTCGCCGCCAACGGGCGGCAGCGTGGCTCCAGCCGCTCCCGTTACAGTCGCCCCCTGGAGCGCCACCGAGATTGCCGCCACCGCCGCCGAGGGCCACGACTTCATCGGCTGGACGGTCGCCGTCGGCGGTGCCACGATCGGCAACGCGGACACCCCAACCACAACCGTCATGCTCGGCGCCAACAGCACCGTCGTCGCGAATTTCGCTCCGCGCCAGTATGCGGTCAACTTTGCCCTCGCCCCCTCCCCGGCCCATGCCAGCCTCTCCGGCACGGCCACCCAAAGCGTTGCCCATGGCACCGATGCGGATCCCGTGACGGCCATCGCCCCCGAAGGTTACCGCTTCGTCAAGTGGACGGATGCCGAGAAGGACTTCTCCACCGACAATCCCGTCACCGTCTCCGCAGTCACAGCTCCACATTCCCTGGTGGCGAACTTCGCCCCCGAGCATTTGGTCTTCCACCAAGTCACCTTCCGCGTGACGGGCGACGGCGAAATCCTCGGCGAGGCCGTCCAGGTCGTCCCCCATGGCGGCGACTGCGGCGAGGTCATCGCCACCCCTGGCGACGGCCAGCAGCTGGTCAAATGGACCCTTGACGGAGCCGACCATTCCCAGGCCGCCGCCCTGCACGTGACCGGCGTCACCGCCGACCTGGCCTTCGTCGCAAACTTCGCGCCCGACGACGAGACCTACCATGCCGTCCTGTTTGCCGCGGTCGACGGCGGCGAGATCGCGGGGGCGGCCTTCCAGGTTGTCCGCGACGGCGACCTCTGCGAACCAGTCACCGCCCTGCCCCACGAAGGCAGCCAGTTCGTGAAGTGGACGTGCGGGGTGGCGACGGTAGCCATCACCCCGACCATCGCCTTCGGCCCGGTGACCGCCGCCGCCACGGTGCTCGCGAACTTCGCAGACGCCGCGGAAACCTGGCACACCGTCACCCTCCTGGTCGATGGGCCAGGAACCCTCGATGGCGACACGGTGCAGGTCGTCCGCCACGGCGAGGATGCCACACCGGTGACACCGTTGGCCGATGAGAGCTGCATCTTCCTGGGGTGGACCGGCGACTTCTCCGGCAAGGTCGCGCCGCTGACCCTGGTCCGCGTCCGCCGCAGCCTGACCGTGACGGCGAGATTCGCGGATCCGGCCCTGCTTGAGCCGGTCGCCCGCGGCAGCCGCCTCGGGATCCATGCCGATGACGTCGACCTGGCCGTCTTCCTGCGCAAGCCACGCGCCTATGGGCTCCACTACCTGCCGCATGGCCCGGCCCTCCAGACCAAACAGAAAAAGGCCACCCTAAAGATCGTCGGCAAGCTTCCTGCGGAAGGGGCCGATGCCCTGGCCGCCGTCTGGCCGAAGACCGTCCGGCTCTACGATGCGCGGGCCTTCAAGCGCGCCCAGCGCGAGAATGTCACGGCCGCCGAATGGCTCGGGTTCGCGGACACCCAGCCGATCCTTGGGGCGGACCTCTGGGTGGCCAGTCCGGAAACCGACCCCCGCGACCGCTTCCTGCGCACGGTCATCGTCATGCCCCCGGAAATCACCACCGTCACCGTCGATGGCGATACGCTCGTGCTTGACGGCGCCTGGTTCGGCACCGCCACCCCAAAGGCTTGGCTTGAGGCCATCGCATGGGATGGGCAGCTGCGCCATGTCAAGCTGAAGATCCTGCCGCCCAATGACGAAGGCATCCGCGACATCCGCGGCCTGCCCGCATTCATGAACGCCGAGGACGGAGCCAGCCGAGCTGTCGTTGTCCTGCCGGACGCTTATCCCCGGGACGTCGTCGCTGGCGACGTCATCGCCATCGTGCTTGACAATGGCGTTGGGCTAGCCACGCATCCGCTCGACCTGGTCGGCGATTAATTGGAGCCGACCCGTGAACCCCGGCATCCTGCGCCATCACCCCCCTCACCTTGTCCCACCACCGCCACGGCGAAGCCTGGGGATGGCCAGCGCCATCGCCATCGCCGTGACACTGACCGTGCTCGCAGGCGTCCTGTTGCGGCGCCATCTCTGGCCGCGTCCGGCCACGGTGCCACCGCCCGCCGCCGACCTGCCCATGACGCCCCCTCCCCCCCCGCCGCTGCGCTTTGTCTTCCCGACCGCCCAGGCAGGCCTGGCCGACACCACCTCGACCAAGGTCTACATGCCGACCGCCTCCGGGCGCCTCGCGTCGGCGCTCTACGGCAGCACCCGCACAGGAGGCTCGGGCGGGCGACTGTATCCACGCTTCCATGCCGGCATCGACATCGCCCCGCTCCGGCGGGGTCGCGACGGCAAGCCGCTCGACGACATCCATGCCGTCGCCAATGGCCGCGTCGCCTACCTCCAGAAGGCGCCTGGCGGATCAAGCTATGGGCGCTATCTCGTCCTCCATCATCATGATGAACTCGGCACCTTCTATTCCCTGTATGCCCACCTCGAGGGATTTGCGGCCGGGCTGAAGACCGGCGACCAGATCCAGGCCGGACAGGTCGTCGGTCGCATGGGGCACTCGGCCGCGACCCCGATCCCGGCCAACCGCGCCCACCTGCACCTGGAGATCGGCACCTTCACCAACCAGCGCTTTGCCGACTGGCTGCACGCCCGAGGCTATCCCCGCACCCACGGTGCCGCCCATGGCTGGAACCTCAATGGCATCAACCCTTTGCGCGTCCTGCTCGAGCGTTCCCCCGACGGCACCCGGTCGATGCTTGAGGTCTTGCGCAGCGAGCCGGTCGCCTTCACCCTCCTGGCCGAGCCCAAACGGCGCCCCGACTACTACCGTCGCTATCCCGCGCTGTGGGAAGTCGGTGCCGAGCCGCCTGGCCGCATCCGCATCGACGTGGCCGAGGGCGGGGCCCCGCTCCGCGCCCGTCCGGCACGCCCGGAGGAGCTTTCCGGCAAGGCGCCCCGCGTGGTTGCCGCCTCGGCCGAGGTCCTGGGCCGCAACGGCCGCCGCCTGGTCAGCCGCCAAGGCTCCCAATGGCAGCTCACCGACAAGGGCCGCGAATGGCTTGACCAGTTGCTCTTCTGAGCTGAAGCCAGCCTTCCCCCTCCCCCCCGGCACGGGATCACCGTGGCACCTCGCCCTCGGCTGCGGGAATCACATAGAGCAGGAACGGAGCCTCTGGATGACCGGCGGCCGCCTCCGCCAACATGCCGAAGAGGGGATACCGCCTCAAATGAAGAAGGTTCACGCTGCCCAGGGTCAGGAGAACATGGCCAATGCCGATCTCGCGCAACATCCGACACTGCTCCCCGACCTCGCCTCCCGCGTCAAAGAGGAACGCAACCTCCGGACTCCACACGGGAACCACGTCGACACCCCGACCGGACAAGGCGGCATGGCAATCCGCATTGTCGGTCAGTAGACGGCACCCCGGCGGCAGGCCCAGCCCGGCAAAGTCCGGCAAGGGAGGCTGAGGGGCCGTGGCACACGCCCACCATTGACCCGGCGGCACCGTCCACCAGGCCTTGGAAAAGGTCAGTCCGGCCGCCACGGCGACCAGGCAGGCGATCATCAGGCCGCACCGCAAAGCCCCCACCAGCCGTGTCCAATGCCGCCCGAGGCGCGCCATCCATACCCCTCCGGCAACGGCAAGCATGGCCATGGCCGGGCTGAGGACACGCAGGGAATAGGCAACGCCGCCATGCGTCACCCCCACCGAATACGCCCAAAGCGCAATCATTGCCGCAATCGCAAGGGTCACGTGCCCATGACGCCGCAGCCCATGCAGCGCCCCAACCAGGCCAATCGTCCATGGCCATGCCGCAAAGACGGCCATGAACCATGTCGCCTCCCGTACAATCATCCAGCCCTTCCTGCCCCAGCCAAAATGTTCGCGATAGGCTTCCAGGATTCCCCCGTATACCAGATTGGGCCGGAAAAGGCCGCCAGGATTCAACGGGTAGAAGGGATCCCCCGCCAGATGCCAGGTGCGCCAATACCACGGTCCCGCCAGCAGGCACATGGCCATGGCAAAGCCCAACAGGACGGGCCACCCTTTCCGCCCCCGCCACCAGCACGCCGCCAATCCCAGCGGGAGGACAATCCACCCATATTCGCGGGCCAAGGGCACCAATGCCGCAGCGACCCCGGCCAAGACCGCGCGGCCCCAGTCGCCGTCATGCCGAACCGTGGTCAGCAGCCACCATGCATAGACCATGCCCAAGGCCGTCAGGCCCGTCTCCTGCCCCATCAGCACGGCCCAAGACAGGAAGGTCGCGCTGGCCGCCACCATGACAGCATAGCGTCCAGCCATGCGTCCGCCAAGGCGGCAGGCCAAGGCGCCACATGCAGCCAGCAGCAGGACATACTGAGCCGCCACCGGGACGATGGACAGACGAGGGGCGAGGCTGCCCCATGACCATCCCAGCCATGCGTAGAGGCAGGAAACCAACGGGGGCATGCCGTCGGGATGAAAATACCGGGCATAATCCGCCGGATCCACCGGGGGATAGAAGGAGAAAGTATGATGACGCACCATCTGCTCGGCAAGAAACCACCAGCGGAACTGGATATCCCAACCGCTCAGGGGTTGATGCCAGGCGCGCACCAGAAAGACGCCCACGATGGCCATGACAGGCGCCATCCACCACCATTCCGAACGGCATCGGGACCAAGGATTACTTCGCGATCGACCCGCATGGGCCGTCATGGCAACGGGGAACCGGCGTTCACCCCAAGCAAGGATCAACGAGATTGCGGCGCAGCCAACCAAGACGGCCCATCCCGTCAGGGACACTCCCGCCACCTGCAACCAGAAGAACACCTGGAAGAGCAATGCCCAGGAGACCGGCACGGCGGTCAGCCACGGCACCGGACTGCCCAGCCGACGCGACAGAAGCCACCCCGGAAGGACATACCCCACGGCCACGGCGAGGAACAGGCTGAACGCCGGGATCATGATTCACCCGCGATCGACATCAGGCGATCCCCTCGGCATGGAATCATCCTTCCCGGTCATCACGAAGCCGCAGCGCCTGGTCGCGCACCTGCGGCACCAGCGTCTCGTTCATCGCCCCGGTGCGGTAACCGTTGAGGTCGAGGCAGACATAGGTGAAGCCATGGGCCCGGCAGGCGGCGTCCAGGCGTTGGCGCACATCCGCATCCAGCGCCCGCCCAATCTCGACCGCCCCCAGCTCGATGCGGGCCAAGGCACCATGGTCGCGGACGCGCACGACGACAAAGCCGAGCGCGCGGATCGCCGCCTCCGCCGCCGCCACCCGCGCCAGGCGCTCCGCCGTGATCTCCTCGCCGTAAGGCAGGCGCGAAGCGAGACAGGCACAAGCGGGCTGACTCCAGTTGGGCAGGCCGCGCATCCGCGCCATCGCCCGGATCGCCACCTTGCCCAGCCGTAGGTCCACCAACGGCGAACACACCCCGAACTCAACAGCAGCACGCCGCCCGGGACGAAAATCGGCCTCGTCATCGGCGTTCGCCCCGTCGATCAGCCTCAACCCTTCCGTTGCCGCCATCTCCGCCAGCACCCTGAACAGCTCCCGCTTACAGTGGTAGCACCGATCCGGGGGATTCGACCGGAAAACCGCATTCGCCAGCTCATCGGTCTCAATCAGGCGATGCCGGACGTCAAGCGCCTTGGCCAAGGCGACCGCCGCCTCACGCTCGTGGTCGGGATAGGTCGCGGAGCAGGCGGTGACCGCCAGGATCCGCGCCTTGCCCAAGGCATCCCGGGCCGCGGCCAACAACAGACTGCTGTCCACCCCCCCCGAATACGCCAGCAGGACGCCGCCGAGGCCCGCCAAATGCCCCTTCAGCCCCTCATAGGCATCCCGGGCCGACGACTCGTCCATGTCCACCGCCACTACATCCGGACCATCGCGCATTTCTCACCTCGCCGCCTTCCGTCGCCTCACCGCAAAATATGACACCCCCACCCAATGTCAAGAA
>CAZBDL010000126.1:0-8683 GCA_964490525.1 uncultured Victivallales bacterium
GGCCCGACCAGGGTGCGGCTGAGCGCGCGGAATTCGCCGCCGAGCAGGATCAGCTTGTGGGCCTGCCCCCCCTCCATCAGCTCGGCGGCCGCCATCAGCGAGTTGGTGATGACGGTCAGGCCGCGCCTCTCGCCAAGCCGCCGGGCCAGCGCCAGGACCGTGCTGCCGCCGTCCAGGTAGATCGTGTCGCCGTCCGCCACCAGCCCGAGGGCCAGCTCGGCGATGCGCTCCTTCTCGGCCGCGCGCAGCGAGGCCTTCTCCGTGAACACCGGCTCGCCCGGCAGCGCCCGGACCCGTTCCGCGCCGCCATGCACCCGCCGTACCTTGCCGCGGCGGGCCAGGGCGTCGAGGTCGCGGCGCACCGTCGCCTCCGAGACGTGCAGGGCGCGGCTCAGCTCGGCGACCGAGCAGGCCCGGTCGCCCAGGCTCTCCAGAATCCGCCGTTCGCGGTCCGGGGTCAGCAGGCGTGGCGCGGGCTTCGGCATGGGGATTCCTCCATCGTCATGAAGGAATATGCACGACCATGCGCGAATTTGCAAGAATATGAAAATTTATTTTTTTTGCCCCTCAGCCGAAGCGGCCGGTGACGTAGTCGAGGGTCTCCTGGAGGTGGGGCCGCTGGAAGATGGTGCCGGTCGGCCCGTACTCGATCAGCCAGCCGAGGTACATGAAGGCGGTGTAGTCGCTGACGCGGGAGGCCTGCTGCATGTTGTGGGTGACGATGAGCACGGTGTAACTGCCGGCAAGCTGGGCGATGAGGTCCTCGATCTTGTTGGTGGCGATGGGGTCGAGCGCCGAGCAGGGCTCGTCCATCAGCAGCACGTCCGGCTCGGCCGCGATGGCGCGCGCGATGCACAGCCGCTGCTGCTGGCCGCCCGACATGCTCAGGGCCGATTCGTGCAGGCGGTCCTTGACCTCCTCCCAGAGGGCGGCGGAGCGCAGCGACCGCTCGCAGACCTCGTCGAGCAGGGCGCGGTTGCGCTCGCCGTCGATGCGCAAGGGGTAGACGACGTTCTCGTAGATGCTCATCGGGAAGGGGTTGGGCTTCTGGAAGACCATCCCCATGCGCTTGCGCAGCTCGATGACGTCGACCGAGCGGTCGTAGATGGAGTCGCCGTTGATGCGCATGTCGCCGGTGACGCGGACGGTGCTGAGCAGGTCGTTGATGCGGTTGACCGAGCGCAGGAGGGTGGACTTGCCGCAGCCGGACGGGCCGACCAGGGCGGTGACCTTGCCCTTGGCGATGTCCATGCCGATGTGGTGCAGGGCCTGCTTCGCGCCGTAGAAGAGGTTGAAGTCGAGGACTTCGAGGATCGGCGTCTCCGCCGTGACCTCGGGGTGGATCTCGGTGGCGAAGGTCTCGCCGGCGGCGATCGCCGCCAGGCGGTTGGTCTTCAGCGACACCGGTTCGGCCTTCTTGATCGGGGAGTCTGGGTTCATGCGATCACCGGGGCTGGGGTGGGAAGGGGAACATAATAACGCTCAACGCTCAACGCTCAACGCGTAACGCACAAGTTTCAGATTTGGGACTTCGGATTTGGGATTTCTCAGAAGACGGCGCTTTGGAACTTCTTGCGGAGGCGCTTGCGGACATGGACGGCGAGGACGTTGAGGAGGAAGACGAGGGCGATGAGGAGGAGGGTGGTGGTGAAGACCATGGGCTTGGCGGCCTCGCTGTTCTGGCTCTGGAAGCCGAGGTCGTAGATGTGGAAGCCGAGGTGCATGAAGCTGCGCTCGGGATGGATGTAGGGGAAGACGTGGTCGAGGGGGAGCTCGGGGGCGAGCTTGACGGCCCCGACGAGCATCAGCGGGGCGACCTCGCCGGCGCCGCGGGCCATGGCCAGGATCATGCCGGTCATGATGCCGGGCATGGCGCGCGGCAGGACGATGCGCAGGATGGTCTGCCACTTGCTGGCGCCGCAGGCGTAGGAGCCCTCGCGCATCGAGTTGGGCACGGCGGCGAGGGCCTCCTCGGTGGCGACGATGACCACGGGCAGAGTGAGCAGGGCGAGGGTCAGCGAGGCCCAGAGGATGCCGCCCTTGCCGTAGGTCGGATTGGGCAGCTTGGCGGCGAAGAGCAGCTCGTCGATGCCCGCCCCGACGAGGTAGCAGAAGAAGCCGAGGCCGAAGACGCCGAAGACGATGCTCGGCACGCCGGCGAGGTTGTTGATCGAGATGCGCACGGCGCTGACCATGGGGCCGGCCTTGGCGTATTCGCGCAGGTAGAGGGCCGCAGTGACGCCGAAGGGCACGACCGCGAGGGACATCAGCAGGGTCATCACCACGGTCCCGAAGATGGCCGGGAAGATGCCGCCCTCCATGTTGGCCTCGCGGGGTTCGGCGAGGAGGAATTCCCGCCAGCGGGCGAGGTAGACGCCGACGCGGCCGCCCCAGCTGAGCTGGTTGGGGGGATAGGCGCGGACGATCTCGTCGAGGGAGATGTCGGCGGTGCGCCCGTCGGCCGTGAGCAGGCGCAGGCGGTAGCGGTTGTTTTCGGCGTTCAGCTCCTGGATGCTGGCGCGGATGCGGTCGAACTCGCGGCCGGCCTCGGCCTCGATCTTGGTGAATTCGGCGCGGGCCTGGATGGCGACCGCCGCGTTGACGCCATGCTTCAGCTCGGCGTCGCGGGCGCGCAGGCGGGCCTTTTCGATGCGCTGGTTGACGGCCCCGGTATCGTGCGTCTCGAGACGGCGACGCTCATGGCGCCGCTGGAGAATGAAGGGATGAAGGCGGACGTACTCGGCCCAGGCGCCTCCGGCACCCTCGGCGACCATCGTGCCGTCGGTCAGGAACCCCTGTGGCTCGCCGTAGAAGCGTCCCCAGGACTGCCGCTCGAGGACCAGGACCCAGCGCGGCCGGGTGCGCTCGCGGACCTGGAAGTCGCTGATCCAGGTGAAGTGCTCGCCGGTCAGATCGAAGTTGCCGGTGCGCACGAGGTGGCGCATGGCCGTCCAGGTGCCGGGTTCGCCAAGCTCGCGCCGCAGGCGCCCGGCGACTTCCGGCGGCAGCGAGGCCAGGTCGTCGGCGGTCGGCCGGTAAGCCTCCGAGCGGGTCACCTCGCCGAGGAAGGCGCGCCCGTCGTGGAGGGCGAAGCGCTCGGCCGTGACCGGCCAGAGGGTGCCGATGCCCTGGACGGAGATCAGGCCGAGGAGGCCGACGATCATGGCGATCGCTACCACCAGTCCGCCCCCGGTCAGCCACAGCATCGGCTCGCCCTGGGCAAAGAGCGAGGCGCGGGCGCGGGCCCGGCGCGGCGGCCGGGCCGCGCGGGGGGGGGGATTGCCGACCAAACCGTTGCTCATAGCTCCACCGCCTTCTTGCGGAAGCGGATACGGACAATTTCCGCGACCGTGTTGAGGATGAAGGTCATGACGAAGAGGGTCAGTGCGGCGAGGAACAGGGTGCGGTAGTGGGTGCTGTTGCGCACCGCCTCCGGCAGCTCCACCGCGATGTTCGCGGACAGGGTCCGGAAGCCGTTGAAGACGTTCAGCTCCATGACCGGGGTGTTGCCGGCTGCCATGAGCACGATCATGGTTTCGCCGACCGCCCGCCCGAGGCCGATCATCACCGCCGAGAAGAGGCCGCTCATGGCGGTGGGGACGATGATCCGGGTGGCGGTCTGCCAGGGGGTTGCTCCGGCCCCGAGGGACGCCGAGCGCAGGTGCTCCGGGACCGCCGAGAGGGCGTCCTCGGCGATGGTGTAGATGATCGGGATGATGGCGAAGCCCATGACGAAGCCGACGACGAGGGCGTTGCGCTGGTCGTAGCGGCCGAAGATGCTGCCGCGCGGATCGAGCCCGAGCAGGTCGAGGGCGAAGGCCCCGGCGACCGCTGCGGCCAGCACGGCGAGGGCAGTGAGCAGCATGCGCAGCGCGTCGACCGCGGCGCAATGCTCGTAGGACCAGGCCATCGAGATCTGTCGGAACCAGGGCAGGACCAGGCGCCCGGAGAGGAACGCGGCGAGCAGCGCCGTGGTCGGCAGGAGCAGCACGAACCATCCTCCCGCCGCCCGTCCGGCCTGGCCGTCCAGCCACTCCATGATGTTGCCGGCGAAGCAGATCCGCTCGAGGACGGGACCCAGCGCGAGGGCGGCAAGGATGCCGACCGGCAGCGCCAGGAACATGAAGGCGAAGCGCCAGGACTGGAGGCGCAGGGCGCGGTGTCGCGGCAGCATCTGCCACCCGTAGGCGCCCCCGAGGAAGGCGGCGGGCAAGGTCATGAAGAGGGCCAGCAACATGGCCAGGCGTCCGGCCACCACCGGCGCGAAGACCAGTGCCGCCAAGAAGCCCAGGACTACGCTCGGCAGGCTGGCCATCAACTCGACCAGCGGCTTGACCTGGGCCTTTGTCGCTGGGGGCAGGAACTCGCTGGTGAAGATCGCCGCCAGCAGCGCGATGGGCAGGCCGAAGGCCATCGAGAAGAGCGTCGCCTTGAGGGTGCCGAAGATCAGCGGCAGCATCCCGTACTTCGGTTCGAAGTCGTCCGTGCCCGAAGAGGATTGCCAGACGTGCTCGGGCCCCGCCGCCCCCTCGTACCAGACCGGGCGGAAGAGGGCCGACACGGTGATCTCGGGATGGTGCCGATTCATGGTCCAGTGTCCGATCAGGCTGTGCCCCAAGGCCATGACGCCATCGTCCTTCGGCGCGAAGCAGAGCTGGAGGACGGGCTGGTCGGGGGGGCCGAGGCTGACCTCCCTCAGCAGCTTGCCGCTGGTGACGTGGTGCAGGGCGACCGTGCCGTCGGCATGGCCGACGGCGATGGCCCGGATGCGCGCGGACGAGGCGATGCCGGTCACGGCCGGGCCCTTGCCCGGAAACTCGTGGGCCGCCGTCAGCCGCGATTCCCCCTGCCCCTCCGGCCGGGCGGGAAACCATGCGCGCACTCGGCCGGCCGAATCGCCGGTCAAGATGGTCGATCGCCCGAGCAACGAGGTCATGGCCGTGAGCGTTGCGCCCGGACCGATGCCCAGGCGGATCTCCTCGGCGAGGCGGGGCGCGGCGAAGTCACGGCTGTCGTAGCGCAGCAGGATGCCGTCGCTCCAGGCCAGGCAGACGGTGTCGCCCATGCCGGCGAGCACCATGAAGTCCGGCGCCGGACGCCCGGCGCGCCCGTCCACGGGCAGGATCGATTCCTCCTTGCTGTAGGTGACCTTGCGGGTGAGCAGGTTCTGGCGCTGCGAAATCCGCTCGAGGGCGACGGTGCCGTCCGCATGCGCCACCGCCATCACCCGTTCCCGGGAGGAGTCGACATGGTCGAGGCGCAGCACCGGGGTGGTGGAGGCACCCGGCAGCACGGCGTCGAACTCCGGAACCAGCCGCTGCACGCGGAATTGTGCGCTGGAGATGCGCTGGGCGATGCCGTCGGCCAGGGGCAACGTTTCCCCGACCGCCAGCTCCTGCCAGGACGCGTCGGCGTCGGCGGCATCGAGAAAGCTGGCGCGGAAGCGGATGTGTCCGAAGGCGACCGTCCCGTCGGCAAAGCCGACCGCCACCGAGTCGTCGTCCACGGTGAACGAGAAGGCGGTTGCCTGCCGGTCCGTGAAGAGGGGGCGGCGATCCATGACGGTGCCATCCGTCAGCCGGAAGCTCACCAGCTCGCCATCCGCCAGGAGGATCCAGCCGATGAGCTGGTACTCGTCCATGGCCAGATGCACCGGCCGGGCATCGACGGGCGAGGCGGCAAAGGCCGGGTCGGTGATCTCCGCCCCGCGCCAAAGGGGGGCGACGACCCAGACGAGGAAGACGCACACCGTGAAGACAGCGATGATCGTGCCGATGCCACCGACCGTGATGACGGCCCGCGAAAGGACGTCGCCGAAGCGGACGGTCCAGCCCGTCTTCTTCTGGCGTTTCCAGCCGGTTGCAGTGGGGCTCATGGGGAGGTCCTGGCTATGTTTCGTGCCGTTCCCAAATGGCGTTTCGTCAAGCCGTCGGTCTGTTCAGGCATGTGATTGCCCGAAAAAGATTTATAGGTCATTTCAAGGGTTGTCTTTCCGGTACTGCAGCAGGGATCCGCCCACAAGCGTCGTCGAGGAGAGACCTGCGGCGGGGAGGGCGACCCTCCGCCGCCGCAGGGGAGGGGGGGTCAGAATCCAGGTTCGATGCCGAGGGCCTTGAGGGTGTCGCGGGCGATCGGGGCGGTCACCGGGAAGTAGCCGTCCTTGACCACGTCGAGCTGGCCCTGCTTGCTGAAGATGTACTTCACGAACTCGCGGCGCAGGGGATCGAGCTGGCTGCCGGGCTGGTAGTTGATGTAGATGAAGAGGAAACGTGACAGGGGATAGTCGCCGCTGTAGGCGTTCTCGGCGATCGCCTCGACGGGCTTGTCGCCAGGCTTCGCGGCGAGGGCGACCGCCTTCACGTCGGCCGTCTTGTAGCCGATGCCGCTGTAGCCGACGCCGCCCTTGTCGGTGGCGACGCCCTGGACGACGGCGGAGCTGCCGGGCTGTTCCTTGACCGAGTCCTTGTAGTCGCCCTTGGCGAGGACCAGCTCCTTGAAGAATCCATAGGTGCCGGAGGCGGCATTGCGCCCGTAGAGGCTGATCGGCAGGTTCGCCCACTCGCCGGTCAGGCCGAGCTGGCCCCAGGTCTTCATGTCCACCGCCAGGTTGCGGTAGCGGGTCTTCGAGAAGACCGCGTCGACCTGCGCGAGGGTCAGGCCCTTGATCGGGTTGTCCTTGTGGACGTAGACCGCGAGCATGTCGATGCTGGTCGGCACCGCGAACGGCTTGTAGCCGTACTTGGCCTCGAACTCGTCGATCTCGTTCTGCTTCATCTCGCGGCTCATCGGCGCGAGGTTGGCGGTGCCCGCGATCAGCGCCGGCGGCGCGGTCGACGAGCCCTTGCCCTCGATCTCGACGTTGACGTTCGGGTACATCTTCTTGAAGCCTTCGGCCCACAGCGCCATCAGGTTGTTGAGGGTGTCGGAACCGACGCTCTTGATGTCGCCGGAGACGCCCTGCACCGGCTGGTATTCGGGCAGCGCCTCGTCCACCTGCACCTGGGCCATGGCCGCGCCGCACAGCAGCAGGCCGGCCGTCGCCATCATCATTGTCCGCTTCATCATGGTCTCTCTCCGTTGTTCATGGTCTATGTCTATGGGGTGGCGAAATGGTGGTGCTTCCTGGTCAGGAGGCACGGTGTTGCTGGTTGCGCTCGCGTCGGCCCTCCTTTCGTCGTCGGGTTGCGGTTCCGTCGCTTCCGTCGCGCGGGCATCCCTCCTCGCAACGCCATGACTATCGTCCGGGATTGTTAGCCGGGGGTGGCGCAAGGGTTAGAATTCCGTTAGGGATGGCGTCCGCCCCGGGCATGAAATGACGCAAACCGAACGCAGCCCTAACGCGATCCGAACATGGCGGGTCTAGGATGGTTCGCGACGGCCGGTTGCATCGGGCGACGGCGGCGGTATAGGTAGGCCAACGGAACGTGCGGATTTCGCACAGGAGACGAGGCGATGAGCATTCATTTGGGTCGGGAGCTGGACAAGCTCAAGGACATGATGCTGGAGCTGACCGCGGTGGTCGAGACGAGCGTGCGCAAGGCGGTCGAGGCGGTCGACACCCGCAGCCTCGACTTGGCCCGCGATGTCGTCGAGCATGACCGCGACATCGATCGGATGGAGATCGACCTCGAGGAGGAGTGCCTGAAGATCCTGGCGCTGCACCAGCCGGTGGCCACCGACCTGCGCTATGTCGTCTCCTGCCTGAAGATGAACAACGACCTGGAGCGGGTCGGCGATTTGGCGGTCAACATCGCCGAGCGCACCGTCGCGGTCTGCAGCATTCCCCGCGAGGTGATCCCTGCGGAATTCGCGGCGATGGCCGAGCAGTCCCAGGGGATGCTGCGCCAGAGCCTGGAGGCGCTGATCAACCGCGATGCCGACCTGGCGCGGCGGATCCTGGCCGAGGACGACGCGGTCGACGAGCTGAACCGGGTCATCCACCGCAAGATCGACAAGCGGATCCACAAGAAGCCGAAGAAGGCGCAGTGCCTGATCCACCTGCTGAGCGTCTCGCGCTACCTGGAGCGGATCGCCGACTACGCGACGAACATCGCCGAGGACGTGATCTACCTGGTCGAGGGGCAGATCGTCCGCCACCGCGCCGAGTTCAAGCCCCAGGCGCCGGAGGAGGACTCTGACCGTTGGCTGGAGGAGCCGGATTCGGAAGAATGATGGTGAATGCGCTGCCTTCGCCGACGGTGCTGACGACCTCGACCCGGCCGCGATGGACCTGGACGATGTGCTTGACGATGGCCAGGCCGAGCCCGGTGCCGCCCAGCTTGCGGCTGCGCGCCTTGTCCACCCGGTAGAAGCGCTCGAACAGCCGCGGCACGTTCTCCGCTGGAATGCCGCAGCCCCGGTCGCGGACGCGGATCGCCACCTCGCCCCCGGGCATGGCCACCGCCTCGATGTCGACCGCCTGCTTTTCGTCGCTGTATTTCACGGCATTGTCGATCAGATTCATCACCGCCTGCTCAAGCAGGGGGGCGTTGATGCGGGCCTGCAGGCCGGGGGTGCAGGCCTTGCGCAGCCGGATCCGCTTCTCATCGGCCCGCTCCCGGCAGAAGTCGATGGCCGTGTCGAGCACGGCGTCGAGCGGGCCGTCCTCCAGGGGCAGGTCGCTGCCTTCCGCCGTCTGCTCGATCCGCGACAGGCTCAGGATGTCCTCGATGATCGCGCAGAG
>CAZBDL010000127.1:0-8624 GCA_964490525.1 uncultured Victivallales bacterium
GACGTCGATATCCTCGTCGATGAATCCAATCTCCCCTGCCTGGCGGAAACCCTGCGCGCCTCAGGCTGCACCTTGATCGGGCCACTGGCCATCGGCGGCAACACCTGGCAACTCCCCGACGGACGCCCCCTCGATGTCATTCCCGCCCGCGATGAATGGGCTCGGCAGGCGCTCGCGGTTCCCCGCCAGGGACCGGACGGACTGCCATACCTCGACCTGCCTTACCTGGTTCTCATGAAACTGAAGTCCGGACGTGTCCAAGACTTGGCCGACGTATCCCGCATGCTCGCCCCACTCGATGATTCCTCGCTCAACTCTATCCGCACCCTCATTTCCCCCTTCCTGACCCACCAGGATCGCGAAGACCTCGATTCCCTCGCCACACTAGGCCGCATTGAAGCCCAACCCGCCTCCGGCGGATAAATCCCGCCCGGCGGGACAAGTTCAAAATCACAAATTCTAAATTCCAAACTCTAAATTCAAAACCACATCGCCCCCTTGAAAATTGAAGATTGCTCCCCTCATCCTTCATCCTTCATCCCTCATCCTTCATCCCTCATCCTTCAGCCTTCAGCCTTCAGCCTCCCCACTCCCCTCCTCCCTCCCGCAAAGACGCAGAGACGCAGAGAGAATTCAATTCCCACCACGAAGAGCACGAAGGACACAAAGAATTGGCCGCAAAAAAGCGCAAGAGGCGCAAGATCAACTACGAAACACACGAATTGCACGAAAATACGCCTGTCGGAACAAAGTTCGAATTCTCAAGCACATCGGTCATCCAGCATCTGCGCCCCCCGTCCCGCGACCCGCAACCATCCCGCCAAGGCGGAACAAGTCCCAATCCGCCTGTCGGTGGACAAATCCTAAATCCCAAGCTCTAAATCCTAAACCACATTGCCCCCTTGAACATTTAAGATTCCATCTCCCCCTTCACCCTTCATCCATCATCCTTTCTAGAATCACGTCCAAGCGTGGCAAGTTCAGCATTCAACATTCTTCATTTCCCTTCCAACGCCCCCCTCTACCCTCAGCCTTCCATCTCCTCTTGAGCGTTACGTGTTGAACGTTGAACGTTGAGCAATTCCTCTTCGCTATTTTGCGCCATTCATCGCCGAACATATTCTCTTGTTCCATCACTGTAGACCTTTCCCCGGCAGTCACCCCTTTGACGATGTCGCAAACCCCCAAGGGAGCAGCACCAAAGACAAGCGCACTGTCAAACGCGTCGCCCCCATCACGATTAGGGCAAACGATCCCACTAAACAAGGCCGAAACACAGGGATTCAGCAACTTCCTCTAATTCCACATGCCAATCGCCTTCTCGGGCAACCATTTCGTTTTCTCTGGATTTTCATTGCATTGCATAACACAACGCTCATCGCAAATCAAAAAGTCAACTTACATCGAAAGGGAAAATAATGAATCAGCACTTTGAAGATTTCCTGTGGCTCTTTAAATCAAATCCGGGCAACAGAAACATAATCCGCTTGAACATCGCCGAAGCTGGACTTTTATGGAAAACGGCCCAAAACACCGCAGGCCCAATCCTCGAAATCGGGCGCCGCCACGGTGGTTCAACGGTCTTGCTATGCAATGCAGCCCCCATGCGCAAGATTTTCAGCATCGACTTTTCTCCCGAACATCATCCCGAGTGCGAGACCATACTTAAGGCAACCGAAACGGATGGTCAGCTCGTCATGATCACGGCCAGTTCATTTACGCGCCCCACCCAAGAACAGACATTTGGCATGGCATTTATTGACGGCGACCACACCTATGAAGGGGTGAGAAAAGATGTCCTTGCATATTGGCCATATTTACATGCCCACGAGGACAAACAGGCGCTGGTCATATTTCATGACGTGAAATTGAATCCGGCAAGCGATGAACACCCGGGATGCCCAGGCGTTGTGCGCATCTGCAAGGAACTCATTGCGAGCGGGGCGGCCATTCCCGTTGCTGAAGCCGATACCATGCTGGTGCTACGCAAAACCGGCGAACTCCCGCCAAATTTCCTCGACGCGCCAACGCATCCCGCAAACAACAGCGAACTTGCAATGCGTTGGGAAATCCTGTCGCGCCGCATAAGCAAGAAAGCGCATAGCCTTTGGCTGGCACGGAAGGTGTTTTTCTTAGGGCTGCTGCTCGGGACCATCCTTGGCATTGCCCTTGTCATGCTTGCCCAACTCATGCACCCTTGACCCAACACTATCAGGAGCCTGCATATGAAACAAGTGAATTTCGCCATTGTCGGATGCGGCAGAGTCTCCTCCCGTCATGTGGATGCGCTTTCCCTGCGTGTTCCCGGCGCACAGATCACAGCCGTGTGCGACACCGTGGGGGAACGCGCAGATAAGTACGGATCCGCGCTTAATGTACCCTCCTTCGTCTCTACGCGAGACATGTACGAAAGTGCCGACATCAACGTAGTCACGATTGCAACGCCCAGTGGCGACCATTACTCCCGCGCCATGGAGGCAATCAATCATGGGAAGCATGTTGTCGTGGAAAAGCCCGTTGCGCTCCGCCTCGAACAGGTCGATGAAATGATTGCGGCAGCGAATCAACAGGGCGTACAGCTTTGGGTCGCCCACCAGAATCGCTATAATCCGGCGGTGGTAAAGGCCAAGGAGGTCATCGATTCAGGAAGGCTCGGCAAACTGGTCGTCGGCACCGTCCGGGTCCGTTGGTGTAGAACACAGTCCTATTACGACGGGGACGACTGGCATGGCACCTGGGAAATGGACGGGGGCGTATTGTCACAGCAGGCCATTCATCATCTTGATGCCCTCCGCTGGTTCATGGGAGCGGTTGAAACCGTCGATGCCAACTGCGCCACATCGCTTGTCGACATGGAATGCGAAGACCTGTGCATCGCCAAGATCAAGTTTGCCAATGGAGCCCTCGGGGTTGTCGAAGCGATGACTGCCGCCAGGCCACGGGACCTTGAAGCCTCGATCTCGATCCTGGGAGAAAACGGGAGCATCATCCTTGGCGGAATCGCCATGAACAAGATTGACTTCTGGGAATTCAGCTCTGCTCGATCGGAAGACCAATGGGTCCCGGAATTGTTTTCTCAGGATGTTCCCAACGCTTACGGCTATGGCCACGACGTCCTATACAGCCGCGTGGTTGAATCCCTGCTCCATGGAGCCCCGATTGAAATCCCCGGGGAGGAAGGACGTAAGGCGCTGGAATTCCTGCATGCCATCTATGCGAGCAATGAACAGGGACGGCCTGTCCACCTGCCCGACAGGCCAGCCTCGGCCAAGTTGGGCATGAAGTCTGCCTACCGCAAGAAATCCCGATGTTCAACCATGCTTGAGGATCCTGCGTCCGCCCTGCAGTCCAACCTGGCGAACAACATTGACTCCGCCCTCCTGCGCGGGAAATTCACCGGCATCATTGGCGACTTTCCCTCCATGTATGCCAAAAGCCCGACCATTTGGAATTCGACGTTTCGCCAACTTGACATTGATGTGCGCTTCTTACCCTTCGATGTCGAATTCAAGAATCTCGCAAGGATTGTCGATGTTCTCAAGGCCAGTAAGAACTTCCTTGGCGGCAGCGTGACAGTCCCCTATAAAATAGAAATCATGAAGCATCTAGATGAGGTCGACTCCAAGGCTCGACAGATTGGTGCAGTGAACACGATTGTCCGCGAACCAAGTGGCCGCCTGGTTGGATACAACACCGATGGCAGAGGAGCGATTGACGCACTGTTGATGAAATTGCCCGGCCAAAAGGAATCCTTCTGCGAAACCCTCAAGGGCATGTCGGTACTGGTGGTCGGGGGCGGCGGAGCCGCCCGGGCGGTAGCATGTAATGTCTGCGATGAGATTGGGCCGTCTGGCAGACTGGCGCTGATCAACCGCACCGACGAAAAGTCCATGCTACTGGCGACCGAGTTGAGCTGTGTCTACGGGAACGTGTCTGCAGAGAGCTATGCCCGCCTTCCCGATATCGCCAAGGGGTTCGACCTGGTCATCAACTGCACGATCTGCGGACAAGGAGGAGTCCGTAAGATATCCGAAGGGGAAGTGATCATCATGGAACCCTACTCATTCCTGCACTATGCCTCCCCGAGCCCGGTCAGCATCTCCGACAGCAGGACTACCTCGGACCTGTACCATGAATGCGTCCGAAAATCCATGGAGGACATTCGCACCAACAACCAACGATCCTTCGATTCTCTTCTCAACTTTCCCCGGGATACCAAAATCTATGACATCGTCTATTCGCCCACCGAAACCGTCGCACTCAGGCAGGCTCGATTCTGTGGGATTGCCGCCATCAACGGCAAAGGAATGAACATCTGCCAAGCTGCAGATGCCATGTTCAACAAGGTCATGAGACGGTTCCTTGAAGAACGCGGCATGGCCAACGAATCAACCAATAATCGTATTCTCGAGGCAATGTACAACTGCTGGTAACTCGTAAGGAGGAAGAGAAATGGCCAAGGAATGCAAGGTGGTGGCAGTCATTCCCGCCCGGGGTGGATCGAAGGGACTGCCCGACAAGAACATTCGGTCGCTCAACGGAAAGCCCTTGATTGGCTATGCCATCGCATCGGCCAAATCGTGCCAACTCATCGACCGGACCATCGTCTCAACGGACAGCGAAAGAATCGCCAAGGTTTCACGTCAGCAAGGAGCTGAGGTTCCCTTCCTGAGGCCTCAGGACATTTCGGACGATCTCGCAACGACCGAATCTGTTCTTCAGCATGCCGTTCTCTGGCTCGACAAACATGAGGGATACCATGCGGACATCGTCGTATTCCTGACCTGCACGGCCATCTTCAGGCGAGATGAATGGATTGAGCAGGTTGTCTCAAAGTTGATCGAGGACAAGTCGCTGGACAGCGTATTCATGGCCCACAAGACACACAAGAATTTCTGGCGCAAGACGGCCGATTCCTGGGTGCGCCTCGCCCCGGACATCGCCTATGCCTCCCGCCAGCTGAGGGAGCCGCTCTACCGCGAGGAAACGCCTTCCGCCCTTGCGACCCGAGCGGATATCATCCGGCAAGGCCGCAGAATTGGTCCCCGGGTCGACATCCTCTCCGTGGATGACGAGAGAATCACCTTTGACATTCACTCGGAATTCGACTTCTGGCTCGCCGAAAAAGTGCTGGCCGAATGGCCAATGACCAGGGAGATTTCCTGAACCTCTCATTCAACCACCCCGGAGATTACATCCGTGAAAGACATTTCTGAACACGATCTCCACGCCAACATCCCCCTGGTCAGTCGCAAGGATACTGTCCGCGACATCCGGGCAGGAAGCGTCAGCATCGATCATCACCGGTTGGTCGTCATGGCGGGCCCATGCACCGTCGAAGGCAAGGCCCAGATTGATGAAATAGCCGCGATGGTGCGCGAAGCAGGTGCCGACATGCTGCGAGGGGGTGTGTTCAAGCCTCTGACCTTCCCGTATAACGACCCGTTGATTCGGGCCGACGCAGACGACACCGACAGCATTCCCCCTAGTGTGCGTGTTATCAGCAAGAAAGAACTCTGCCGCAAGGCCGAACGGCGGTTTGCGCTACTGAAGGAAGCTGGTGAAAAATACAACCTGCCGATTATTTCAGAAATCATCTACGCAGACACTATGGAGATGATGTCCAACTATGTCGACATGTTCCAAGTCGGCTACCGGCACATGTTCAACATGGACTTGATCGAGGTCCTGGCAACCACCACCAAGCCGGTGATGATCAAGCGCCACTACGGGGAAAGCCTCCGTTCCTTGCTCGGTGTCGGCGAGCATTTCGATGCCCGAGGCAAACACAATTTCATCTTCTGTGAACGCGGCATCGCCGCTCCCCACACCCACAACCAAAACTCGCGGGCCGTCATCGACATCCAGGCCATTCCGGCGCTCAATGAATACGCACCGAGTGTACCTGTTTTCGTGGATCCCAGCCATGCCACGTTTCGCAGCCGCTACGTACCCCCCGTCGCACGTGCTGCCATCGCCGCCGGCGCGGATGGACTGCTCATCGAAGTCCATCCGGCACCTGACAAGGCTTGGGTCGATCCGCTCAACGCCATCAATTTTGACGAGTTTTCCGCTTTGATGAAACAGCTTCGCGCTATCAAGAGCCTGGTGAAGGGATCATAGCATGTCCCTGTTCTCCCGCATCTTCCCCGTCTCGCCGCGCGCGTGCCGCCTCACCCCACGCCGGGTCGCCAATTATTACAATGGCCGGCTCTCGCGCCGCCTTGGCCTGGCCCGCAACCCCGGATACCCGATCCGCCTCAACCTCGAGCCCACCAACGTCTGCAACCTACGCTGCGCCTTTTGCTGCACCGGCTGCGGCAGCCTGCGTCGCCAGCCACGGATGATGTCCTTCCATGAAATGAGGACCGCCGTAGACCAACTGATGCCCTGGCTCCTCAAGGTCAATGTCGCCGGATTTGGCGAGCCCACACTCAATCCGGAATTGCCGGAGATGCTCACCTACCTCAAGGCTGGCGGCGTCCTCCTTTCGCTCAACTCCAACTTGCTCAGGCTTGATGAATCCCTAGCCCGAGCCATCCTCGCCTCCAAACTCGACAGCATCAAGGTCTCCCTCGACGCCGCCACTCCCGAAACGTTCCTCAAGCTCAAGCAAGTTGACGCATTTGACCAGACCGTGGAGCGGATTCGGCTGCTCCATCGCCTGGTTCAGGAAGCCGGTCCAGCTGCCCCCTTGCTGGTCGTCCAGTTCGTGATTTCCGCAGTCAATCACCAGGAGGTTGACTCTTTCCGCCAACTCATGACTTCATTCGGCGTCAAGCATTTCCGCATCAAAGGGCTGAACATCGTTGCCGGAGCCGCTCCCGGCAAAGAACAAGAGCGCCTCGCCACCAACAGACACCTTGCCGACTCCCCACACAACCGCTACCGACACCCTCCCTGGAGCCAATGCACCTGGCCGTTCGATGGCGCCATGTTGTTCGCCGACGGCTCGCTCGCTCCTTGCTGCCGAGACTACCATGGCCAGTTCGCATATGGCAACCTGCTTGCCGACTCCTTCAATGCCGTCTGGAACGGCCCCAAGGCCGTCGCCTTCCGCCGCACCTTCTGCAAGGCCCCAAACCGCCTTTCCATCTGCGATACCTGCGGATAACCATTATGCCCCTCTCTTGCCCTGCCTGCGACAGCCAGTCCTTCTTGGTTCTTCCCGCCCTCCCCCTCCACCACGGCGGCAACTGGATATCACTGGCCTATCGTCTTTGCCGCAATTGCGGCCTCGTATTCCTCCCCGTCGACCCGGAACGCCTCGCCTCTCTCAACGAAGAGTACCGTCATTTTAACCGGAAGAATATGCCGGCCTACACCTTGGCCAAGCGTCCGACCAGCGTCATGCGCCAGGAATTCATCATTTCAAACATGCCAGGCGGATTACCGAAGACCATGCTCGACATCGGGTCCGGCGATGGCTCCTTCGTGAAACTTTTTCAGGACGCGGGCTGGCAAGCCTGCGGCATCGAACCAGCCATGCAACTCGCCACCTTTTCTCGAGAACACCATGGCATCGACATCGTCAACGAGTTCTTCCACCCTGATCTGTTCCCCGCCAACTCACTCTCCCTGATCACGCTCAATCGCGTCCTCGAGCACACCTCGGCGCCCCGCCACTTCCTTGCGGACCTCCGCACTTGCCTCGCCGACGATGGCTGCCTGTTCCTAGACGTCCCTCTGCCTTGCTATGCCTCTGTCAACCCCCAGCATCTCGCGCTATTCACCGAGAAATCACTGGCTAACCTGCTCTCCGTAAGTGGATTCCAACCGCTGGCATTGACCACCGTCCATTGGTTCAATGGTGCCCATACCGGCGTCGTCTGCCTTGCCAGAAAGATGATGCTGCCCGGCGACACCGCTTTGTGCCGTACTCGCCCCCTCTCCATATGGCTGACCTTCCTCTCCCTCCGATTGAAATTCCTCAAGGATCAGTGCATTTCCCGCACACGCCCCCTGAGCTGAAAGCCAAACCTGTCATGCCCTCACGCCACCTCATCCTCGCCGACTTTGACGGGCCCGACGTCAGCTTCCCTGCGGAGGTCGCCACCCTCCTGCCAGAAGCGCATTTTGTCGCCCTCAGTCCGGCCGCCGACGCCTGGGGCGCCGCCCATGGCATCGCCGCGCGCCTGCCCGACGAATTCATGGACCATGCCATCCTGAACCAGCAGGCCTTGGCCAACTTCGCCTTTCTCGAGCAATTCCACCAGGACCTTGATGCGGCCTGTGTCCAAGCAGGCCTGCCCCCACTGCTCTCCGGCAACCGCTACCGCAACAAGATTTTCCTTGACGCTTTCGCCATGCGCGAACTGCTCCTGCAAGCGATCTTCCGCGAGTTCACCGGCGGCCAGGTCCATTACCTTGCCGGCGCGGCATCCTCGGGTGACCTGCAGCGCCTGATATGGAAAAACGACGGCTCGGTCTATGATCACCTCCTCCTCGCCTGGCCCGGACCCACACCGGCCGTCCATCACCGCATAGCCCATGCCCCCACACCGCCTTCGGCCCAGCCCCGCCTTCCCCGTGCCGTCCTGTTCAAGCTCTTCGCGGTCGTCGGCAAGCGGCGACTGCGCCGTCTGCCGTCCTTGCTCTCCTCCTTCCTCAGCCATCCGGGCAAG
>CAZBDL010000128.1:0-8574 GCA_964490525.1 uncultured Victivallales bacterium
GAAAGCCGCGCCCCGTCGTAGAGCGAGGCATGCGCCTCCTTGTCCAGGAGGACGTGGTCGCCACGCCCAGCCAAGGCCGAGAGGACGCCTTGGCAGGCCTGGAAGCCGGTGGTGAAGCAGGCCACCGCCGCCTGCCCGAGAAACCGTGCCATCCGCCCCTCCAGCTCCTCGTGCAGCGCCAAGGTGCCGTTCATGAACCGGGATCCCGTGCAACTCGTGCCGTGGCGTCGGATCGCCGCGATCGCCGCCTCCCGCACGCGCGGGTCGGCGGTCAAGCCCAAATAGTTGTTCGACCCGGCCATGACCAGCCGACGACCGTCCAGCACCACGTCCGGGCCAGCATTCTCCGCCAGCGCCAGGAAGTAGGGATAGAGCCCGTCGCGCATCGCCGTGCGTGCCTCCGTGAACCCGACGCAACGCTCCCGCAAGCCCATGGCCATTCCCCGGTTGTTGAACGGAACCTTACATCCCGGCGCCCCCGCCGCCAAGCGCCATGCGCCCCCCATGGTGTTCCCGATGAAATTTGTGCGGATCCCGCTTGACCCGACCGCATCATGCAGGCTATATTTAAGTTGTGCCGATAGGATTCCCTCTCACCAACCCGCCCACCTTGCCCAATGCCCAGCCGGAGGAGCCGTGCCATGAAGAGGAAGTTGCTGGTGATCGCCACCGCGTCGATGGCCATGACGATCATGGCCGGCCTGGCCTACAGCTATGTCAACGAAAACAAGGCCGCCCTGGCGATGAGGCATCGGCGCTCTCTCGCCGCCGCCTGCAAGGCCATGGGCCTCCACCCCGTCTTCACCTATCGCCGGGACGGCAAGAGCTCCATCCGCCTGACCCGTCAGGAGCCCGCCTCCGCCCGCGCCCTGCGCCTCGCCAGCACCGCCCCGGCCGCCCTCGGCGACGCCCTCACGCCCCTGCGCGCCGCCGGCCCGATCGCCACCGTCGGCATCACGGTCAAGCACACCGAGAAGCTCATCAAGCTTGCCGACAAGGTCAACTATGGCCCCGCCACCTTCGAGACCATCACCGGGGACACCAAGATCGTCGACGACTCCGTCGACACCAACTTCACCGGCGACACCCGTATCGAGGTGACGATGAACGGCTTCACCTACGAGACCACCCTTGACCAGGGCATCAAGACCGACTTCGACGATCCCGGCAAGGGCTTTTCCAAGATCCAGGACATGTTCTGGCCGGCCGTCGACCTCAAGGACAATGTCTTCTGCACGGTCAAGTGGTCCCCCGGCAAGATCGGTGTCAAAACTAAGATGAAACTGCCGCGCTCGGGCGACCCGGCCGAGGAATTCATCGCCAACAACACCACCACCACCTACACCGACAGCGTGCCTGCGGAAGAGGGCGGCCCGAACGTCAACACCAATCCCATGCTGATCCAGGACGGCAAGATCACCGCGTCCGTCGCCTATGGCCTGGCAATCGACATCGAAAACGACAGCACCGACGACATGACCTGGGCCCTCCCTGGCGGGCAGGTCGCCACCGGCAAGAAGAAGACCAAGGTCGTCAAGAAGAAGGTCGCTGGCGAACTTGAGTACTATGTCCTGACCAACTTCTCCGCCTCCCTGAAGAAGGCCCCGCTCACCGGGCCATGAGGCGCCCGTTTCGGGACGCACGCCTGCACCGCCCGGGCGGAGATGCTCGCACGAGCTTCTGCCCGGGCGAAGCCGAAGGTCATCGCGCAGCCTCGGCAATCCAGTCGGCAACGGCGTCGGCCCCGCCGGCATAGCCCAGTGCCCCCATGGCTTTTCGGGCCTCCCCCAGCCGTCCCGGCTCCTCCACGAACATCGCCAGGCGGTCGCCCAGCGTCCGGGCCGTCGGCACAAACCAGGCGCAGCCACGGGCCACCATCCCGTCGACCAGCGGCTTTTCCGTGTAGGTCGCCCAGTGGGTGTAGAGGATCGGCTTGCCCAGGCTGACCGCCTCAAAGGTCGTCGAGGGGCCGCCCTTGCAGACGACCACGTCGGCGAGCGCCATGAGCGTCGCCATGTCGTCGGCATATCCCAGGGGGATCAGCCGCGTCGACGACGGCCGCCCCTCGGCAAGCCCCGTCAGCCGGGCCCGCAAGGCGGCGTTGCGTCCGCAAGCCACCACCAGGTTCAGCGGCAAGTTTCGGCGATGCAGCGCCGCCACCAGGGCGCCGGTGCGCCCGATGCCTTGCCCGCCCTGGCTGACCAGGACGGTCAACCGTCCCGGCACCAAGCCCAGCTCCTCCGACCGCGCCGCGCACCGCCCCGGATCGGGGGGATGGCCAAACCGGGCCGACACCGGAAAGGGCAAGGCCCGGATCCGCGCCGTCGGCACGCCGCGCAGCTGCCCTTCCGGATGGGGCATGACCAGCGGATCATAGGCGATGCCGTCGGCCCGCGGCTCCGCCCACAGCCGATGCGGATCAATGACATAACCCAGCACCGGGCAATTCCAACCATGCCGCCGCCGGGCCGTTGCCGCTATCCCCAGCCAGAAGAAATGCGTCGAGAAGACGATGTCCGGCCGCCGTTCCTGGAGAAAGGCCACGCCCCGCTCCTGAAGCTGCCGGAACAGCGTCGGCAAGTACCCCCGCGACCAAGGGGCCTGGACCAGCCCGTAGCCCCAACGGGCCAGGCGGGGATGGGCCAGGGCAACGTCCCAGGACCACTTCAGGAACCGGTCGGTCGCCAGCCCCATTTCGGCGCCGGGATCCACCACCACGATGCGGAACTTGCCGGGATGTCGCCGGGCCAGCGTCTCGGCCACGGCTTCCGCCGGACGGCGATGCCCACTGCCCGCTTCCATATAGGGGATCAGCAAGGTCTTCATGGCTCCCCCCGAACATGCTCCCCGCCGAGCATCCTGCGGAAGGCCGCGTCGTAGGCCGCAACCATCCGTTCGACGGTGAAACGGGCGCGAATCGTCTGCCGCGCCCGGCCCCCGATCTCCGGCCAGACGGCACGCTCGGCCAGGACCGACAGCATGCGCTCCGCCAAGATTGCCGGCCGACGCGGCGGAACCGTCCAACCATTCTCCCCGTCCGCAATCAGCGCGGCCACCCCGTCGACCCCGGCGGCGATGGTCGGGCGCGCCGCCGCCATCGCCTCCATCACGGCATGCGGCATGCCCTCCGCCAACGACGGATGGACAAAGACATCAAGCGCCGGTAGCAGCGCCAGGACATCGCCGCGGTCGCCCAGGAAACGGACCCGGCCGGCAATTCCCTGGCACCGGGCCTGCCGTTTCAGCGCCTGCCGCAACGGACCATCCCCGATGACCCACAAGGCCGTGTCGGCCTGTCCTGTCGCCGCCACCTGGGCATACGCCGTCAGCAGATCCGTCAGCCCCTTCTGCGGGGAAAGCCGGGCGGCGACCCCGAAGAGGACCTGGCCGTCAGCCACGCCATGCTCGCGCCGCCGCGCCATGCGCTCCGTCGCGTCCGGCAGTTCCGGGATCTCGACCCCGTTCGGTATCGCGATAGTTTTGCGCGGATCAATCCCCTCGTGGGCAACGACATGCGGAACAATCTCCCCGGCGACGCAGATCGCCTGGTCGATCCAGCGCGCCGTGATCCGGTCCAGCCAAAGATGCACCCGCCCCTTGTCGTGGTAGCGGGTCTGCACCGACGAGATGACCGGGCGCAGTCCGGCCGCCCGCGCCACGCTCCGGCCCAGTAAGTCGCCATAGGGCAAGATGGTCACGACCAGGTCCGGCTGGAGCCGCCGCAGATCCCGCCACAGCCCGAGGATGCCAAGGCCGGCATACAACCGCGGACGTCCAATGACCTCGACCTGGTCGGCGTTTCGACGGATGTCCGCCAGGAGGCCCGGATTGAAGGTGCCATTCAGGCAGAAGACATGCTGGCCGTAGCCTCGGCGCGCCAATCCTGCCGTCAGGAAGCGGAACCAGGTCTGCGTCCCGCCACGGTCGAGGTTGTCGATGACATAGGCGATGCGAATGGCGCTCATGGCCGCCCCGGTCCCGCCCGCGCCGCAGCCTGCAGCAATGCCGCCGCCAAGACGTCGGCGACCCGCTCCCGGGAATAGCGCGCGGCGACCAGGGCCCGGCCCTGCTCGCCCAGACGACGGCGCAGGGGCTCGTCGTCAAGCAGCCGGCCGCATTGTCCGGCAAACTCCGCTGGCGTCGCCGCGAGCAGGCCGCAGTCCTCGCTCTCGCCGGCGACCTCGCGGTTCATGCCGACGGCCGAGGCGACCGCCGGGACGCCGAGGGCGAGGTACTGGAGCAGCTTGTAGGCGGCCTTGCCGGTGGCGAAGGGATCCGCCGAGAGCGGCATCAGGCCGATGTCGAAGGCACGCATCTCCTCCTCCTGCCGGTCGAGGCGCCAACGCACGAATTCCACCTCCAGGCCTGGCAGGTCCGGGGCCGCATCCGCCACCACGCGGACCACGAAGGGACGCCGCGCACGAAGTTCGCGTAGCGCCGGGCCCAGGTATTCCAGGTAGCGCAGCGTGCTCCGCGTCCCCACCCAGCCCAGCACCGGCACCGGCGCCAGGGCATAATCCGTCTTCGGCGCCGCCGCGGCGTCCACGGGCGAGGGGATCACCGACAGCGGCTTCTCCGGGGAGGTCGTCCGCACCCGTTCCGCGAGGGTGCGATTGGCGGCAATGACGAAGTCGACGCCGCGCACCGTGCGCGCAAACTTGCGCTCGCGGGTGGCACTGCGGTAGGCATCCGGATCCGGGTTGGGAGACGCGTTCCGGCAATAGATCGCATCGTCGAAGTCGAAGCCCAGGCACCGCGCATGATGGCGCAACACGAGGAAGGCCGGGGCCGAGAGCAACCGCTTCTGGAGCACCGTCACCGGGTATTCCGCCGCCCGCCGGAACAGCCGATGCCGCGCCAGCAAACCCTCGGGAAGGAACTCGATGCACGCCTTCACCCCGCGTTCACGCAGCGGCCCGGCCAGCTCCCGGAAGCGGATTCGGGAACTGGGGGTCTTCTCCGACTTCAGCAGGATCAACACGTCAAGCATCCCCATCCTCCAGCGAATACAGGATGATCGGCGGCTTGCGCTTCCGCCCGGGATATTCGGCCAGCTTGCGGAACGGGAAGGACAGGCCGCGTCCTGCAAACTCCGCCCGGAAGCTGGCCTCGTCCTGGCGGATCACCAGGAAGACCGGCATGCCCGTGCCGCGCAACCGCTCCGCCAGATGCGCCCACCCTTGCGGGCCGGGCAGCTCCAGCCATTCGCCGGCTTGCTCGCCGCAGCCGCGCTCCGCCAGTTCGCCGCCAAAGCAGCGCACCTTCGGCCAGCCCTCGCCCGGGACCTGGCGACGGATGACCTCGCCGTCGCGGGCCACGCGGATTTGCCGCCCGCGCGCCCGGTAGCCTAGGCGAAAGTCGTCGACGTCCGCCACCAGCAGGGGCGTCCGCCCCGGCACCGCCTCGCCGATCAGGCGCGGGATTTCGTGCAGCCAGGCCTTCGGGTCGGACTCCGGCTTGAGCGCCTTGCCCATGAAAATCGCCAGCACGGTCGCCATCACCAGGCCGCGGGCCAAGGCCGGGCCGGGCACCGGCCAGCGCCGCGCCGCGAGCCCCCGCCGCAGTCCGTCGGCCACGCCGTCAACCCCCATCGCCGCAAACGCCAGCAGGAGAATCGCCAAGGTCTGGAGATAGCGCCCCGAGACGGGAATCGCGCCGATGGTGAAGACGATGCGCAGGCCAAGGATGACGCCCACCGCCGCCAGCGCCAGGCGCAAGCCCGGCCCGACGCGCCAACCGTCACGCCGGAACGCAGCCAGCGCCAACAGCACCAGGGTCGGGAGAAAGACCGTCCCCGCCAGGCTGCCCAGGAAGTCGACCGCGACGCTCATGGCCCCACCCCCTCGGGCGTGAACTCGGCACGGAAGGCATGCACGTAGTTCATCAGCCGGTCCGGCACCGGACGCCACGTCGAACCGCTCCCCGACAGTGCCTGCCAGGCCGTCAGCACCACCAGGAAGTAGACGGCCACGGCCACCGCCAGCACGCCCGCAACCCGTCCCAGCCGCGCCGAAAAGCAGGCCTCGCCCCGCCACAGTTCCCAGCCACCCCAGGCCAGCAGGATCAGGAGGAATTCGCCCCCCTCGTCACGGGTCATGGCCGCCAATGCCGCCAACCCGCCAGCCCCGGCAATGCCAGTCCAGGCGCGCCAACCCCGGCATCCCACCGCCGCGACCGCCAAGGCCAGGGCGCCGACAAAGCAGGTCAGGTAAAGGCTGTCGCGCATGATCTCCGCACTGCCCCGCAGCAGCGGATGGGCCGCCGCCAAGATCGCCGCCAGCAGCGCCACCCGCCTTTCCATCGCCACCCCCCGGGCCAGCCCGTACACCGCCAGCGGCAGCAGCGCCCCCGCCAGCAGCGAGACCAGCAACCCGGTCGCCTCGGCGCCCGCGCCGAGCCGTTCCCCCAGCGCCATCAGGCCCAGATACAGCGGCGGAATCCGCGGATTGCGTGCAAAGGCCCCCACCCGGCCACCGGACGCCCAGTCCTCCGCCATCTCCACATACAGCACCGAATCCTTCGTCAGCGGACTGGCCACCAGCGCCCGCCCGATCCGCAGGCATAGCGCCGCCAGCACCACCAGCGCCAGCGCCCGCCACGGCCAAGGCGACCGCGCCGCCAAGGACGCCGCCACGCCACCCGCCGCCTCATCGTTCGCGTCAACCGTCGCCATCATCGCCTCGCCATCATCGCTCGCCGGGGTTCGCCGCCCGCTTTCCCCCCTCATCGGACAGCAGCCGGAACTGTACCCGCTGCAGGCCTTCTTTGCCACCGCCCCGGAGACCTCCGAGAACCTCCTCGGCGTTGGGTGGCTGAACCCGGAAACTCGCCCTGTCGCCCAGAGGGCCTGGACGGACACAAGAACGGCGTCCCTCTCGGGGGCAATGGCGGAAGGGGAAAAATCCCGGAAAACATGATATCTTATCGACCGATGCGCAATCCGACCGGATCGGCCGCATGCCGCGTCCCGCCGCTTCAAGTCCGCTGGCCAATCCCCAAGGCACGGCATACCATGAGACGCCTCGCGTCATCCCGCTGGATCCATGGCCCGACGGCAGGCCTTTGGCTCGTCCTCGCGGCGATGCCCTTCGTCCTCGCCTGCGCAGGCACCGAGGGCGAAATGCCGCCGCCATGGCGCCTGCTGGCCGCCGGCCTCGGTGCCACCGCCAGCCTCGGCGCCGCCATCATCCTTGATCATCATTGGCTGCGCGGCCGCATCCTCTGCCTGCTCGCCATGGCTGGCGGCATCGCCACCAGCCTCCCCTACTTGACGGGCCGCCCCCAGGCGACGCTGCTCCTTGCCGTTGCGGCGATCATCGCCAGCCATCTGCTCCTGGTCACCCCACCCGTCAGCCAAGAACACGCCCTGGAGGCCAATGTCCGGCGGCGACAACGGGCCAAGCGGGCGGCCTTGACCACCATGGCCCTGGCCATCGTCGCCGCCACCGTCGATCCGGCGCACCATGTCCTGGCAGACGGGGCCCTGACCACCGCCGTCCTGGCCACGCAGCTCCTCGCCCTGCGCTGGGCCACCGCCGCCGACCCCGACCGCCGCCCGATGGCCCACCTGCTCATGATCGGCATCGGGGCCACGGCGGCCATCATCGGACTCGCGCTCGGCCAAATCCGCATTGCCGCCTTCCTCGTCGGCGGCATGACCGCCCTGCTGGCGTCCACGCCCGCCACCGCCAGGAACGTCCAGGCCCCATGGTGGGAATCCCTCCTCGACCACCCCGAGCGCATCCTCCTCTCCACGTTCCTTGCCCTGTGCTTGGCAGGCACCCTGCTGCTGCGCCTCCCCGGAGCCATGCGCCTCGCCGAGACATCCCTCTTGGACACCGCCTTCACCTCAGTGAGCGCCGTCTGCGTCACCGGCCTGATCGTCTTCGACACCCCCCGCGACTTCACCCCGGCGGGCCAGGCCCTGATCCTGCTGCTGATCCAGCTCGGGGGCCTCGGCATCATGTCGATCACCACCATGGCCCTGCACGCCACGGGCCGACGCATGAGCCTGCGCCAGGAACGCCTGATGACCGCCATGACCAACTCGCCCCATCAGGACCTGGCCACCGCCCTCAGGACAATCTTTCGGTTTACCCTCGCCGCCGAAGGCCTTGGCGCCATCGTCCTCGCGGCCCTCTTCCTCCAGGCCGGCGACGCGCCGGGCACCGCCGCCTGGCGAGGCCTGTTCACGGCGGTCTCCGCCTTCTGCAACGCCGGCTTCGCGCTGCAATCCGACAGCCTAATCGGGTATGGGGACAAGCCCCCGATCCTCCATGCGGTGGCCCTGCTCATCATCCTCGGCGGGCTCGCCCCGGCCATTTGCCTGCTGATCCCACGGTGGCTCGCCCGACGCCCCGTGCCCCTGGCCGCCCGCCTGGCCTTGGGAGCGAGCACCCTCCTCCTCCTGGGCGGAGCCATCCTCTTCCTCTCCCTCGAATGGCATGCCTCGCTGGCGGGCCTGACGCCGACGGCCAAGCTCCACCATGCCTGGTTCCAGTCGGTCACGACGCGCACCGCCGGATTCAACTCGGTGGATATCGCCGGCATCACCGGGCCGACCGCCCTGGTCAT
>CAZBDL010000129.1:0-8515 GCA_964490525.1 uncultured Victivallales bacterium
ACCTCCGCCCGGCCGCGGTCGCCAAGGCGGCCAGCAAGGCATAGGCGAAGCCGCACGACGCTGGTGGCGCGCCCCAAAACGACAGGAGAACACAAGGCGATGGCATCGACGGACTGGTTCACCGAGGCGCGCTTCGGGATGTTCATCCACTGGGGGCTGTACAGCCTGCCGGCCGGGATCTGGCAAGGACGCCGGATCCGCCATGAATACGCGGAATGGCTGCAGGCCTCGGAGCGCGTCCCGCGGGCGGCCTACCGGGCCCTGGCCAAGGACTTCAACCCGGCCGGCTTCGACGCCGATGCCTGGATCCGCGAGGCGGCCAACGCCGGCATGCGCTATGTCGTCGTCACCGCCAAGCACCATGACGGCTTCGCCCTCTGGCCGAGCCGGGCCTCGACCTTCAACGTCGCCGACGCGACCCCCTTCCGGCGCGACATCATCGGCGAGCTGGCCGACGCCTGCCGCCGCCACGGCATCCGCCTCGGCCTGTACTATTCCCACTGGCAGGACTGGGAGGGGACCGGGGGCGACATCTGCTCGGTGAACATGGAAAACGAGGAATACGTGCATCCGACCGAGGCGGAATTCGCCCGCTACTGGCGGGACAAGTGCCTGGCCCAGGTCCGCGAGCTGATCACCGCCTACGACCCGGCCCTGCTCTGGTTCGACACCTGGAGCGAGGCCAGCCTCGGCTACATCACCCCCGCCCGCCAGGAGGAACTCATCGCCCTGGTGCGCAGCCTCAGCGGCAGCTGCCTGGTCAACAGCCGCATCCAGTTCCTCGCCCCGTCCGACCAGGTCGACTTCATCTCGACCATGGACAACACCTTCCCCGAGCAGGGCTTCGCCAAGCCCTGGGAGACCTCGGGCACCCTCAACGACTCCTGGGGCCACCACGCCCTCGACCATCGCTGGCGCAGCGCCCGCGAACTGATCCGCAACCTCGTGCGCAATGCCGCCCTCGGCGGCAACTACCAGCTCAATGTCGGCCCCATGGCCGACGGACGCTTCCCCGTCCCGGTCATCCGGCGGCTGCGCGAAATCGGCGCCTGGCTCCATGTCCACACCGAGGCCATCCACGGGACGTCCGGGGGCATTCCCGCCAAGGCCCCGTGGGGCCATGTCACCCAGCGCCGCCTCGGCCCCGGCCGCACCCGCCTCTACCTCCACCTCTGGAGCTTCACCCCGGGCACCGCGATCCTCCTCGACGGCGTCACCGGCCATCCGGTCGCCGCCGAGGTCCTCGAGAGCGGCGAACCGATCCTCGCCGAGGCCGGGACCGGGGGCCTCTGGCTGCGGCTTCCCGAACGGCTCGACCCCGACGGGCTCCCCGTCATCCGCCTCGACCTTGCGCCGACGCCATAGCCGTCCTCGGCGAAGTCGTCGGTCCCATGAGGGGAAGCGCAGGGGATTGCGGCAACGCAGGCCAGGGAGGCGGGAGAATTCGCCGTCATTCGAATTGCCTATCGGGGCCTGACCCCACAAAGCTTCGCCATCTACGCACAAAACATGTGGTTTTCCGGGTTTTATACCCGTCTTAGCCGCAGATTTCAGCCGAGCGATTCTGGCGCTAGGCATTGGGGGCTGCTCCCGGGGTGGGGTGATCATCCGATTGGGCCATCGACTGGTTGTTCGCACCATGTTGCAGATGGGCGGGGCGGGGATATATTCGCCCGCCCGACTAGCGCGGAGGCCCGAGATGAAGAAGACAGCGATGCCGATCATCGCCCTGCTGTGCCTGCTGCTGGCCGCGGCGCGCGGGCAGGCGCAGGATTCCCCTGCCGCTGGGGAGGAGAACCTGCTGGCGATCTTGGCGACGGTCAACGGCGAGCCGATCACCCTCTACGACGTACTCCTCGACACCCGCCGCATCGAAGCCCGCCTCGCCGCCGCCGAAAAGCCCGCCGACCTCGCCACGGCCGTCCGGCGCGCCCGCCAGCAGGCCGTCGACAACCTCATCGACCGTCGGCTGATCCTGGCCGAGTTCGACGCCCGGGCCTATCGGGTTCCCGAGCAGCTCATCGAGGATCTGCTGGACGACCTGGCCGCCGACCATGCGGGCGGCAGCCGCGCCGACCTGGCAAAGCGGGCCGAGGCGGACGGCCTGACGATGGACGAGTTGCGCGCCCAGGCCCGCGAACGCATTGCCGTCGACCTCTACCTGGACGAGATCTGCAACCGCCCGGTGCACATCACCCCCGCCGAGGTCCAGCGGCACTACGAGGAGAACCTGGCGGCCTACACGGAACCGGGACGGCTCTCGCTGCAGGTGCTGCTGCTGGCCAAGGACGGCAAGCTGGCCACGCATCCGGCCGATTTCCCGGAGCGCCTGGCCGCCGAGCTGGCGGGGGCGGACGAGGGCAAGTTCTCGACCTTCGTGAAGCTCTATTCGGACGGCCCCGACCGGAACGCCAACGGCCACACCGGCTGGTTGACCGAGGCCGACCTCCGGCCCGAATTTGCCGCGGCCACCGAGGCCGCGGCCGGCACGATCCTGGGGCCCATCGACCTTCCCGAGGGCCAATGCATCCTGCGCGTCGACCGGCGCATCGCCCCGCGCCAGCTCGCCTTTGCCGGCATCCGCGAACAGATCCGCGAGGAGCTTGCGGCCCGCGAACGCGCCCGCCGCCGCCAGGAATTCATCGCCCGGCTCCGCAGCCGCGCCGTGATCCGCACCTTCTTCGACGAGGATTTGGCAGAATAGCCGCCCCCGTCTGGCAATTTCCTGCATTTCTCCGCCTTTCCGCTTGCACTGGACGGGAAATGCCGGTACACTTCGCCCCATCCCGTTGGGAACTCCGTGCGAATCGGAGGCGGTCGCGCCACTGTATGGGCGACGGTACGGCAAAATCTACCAAAGCCGTCCGTTGCCTGAGCCAGACCTCAACGACACATCATTGACGTGCGGCTCCGCGCCAGGGCCACGTCGACAGTCTGAACCACTGCCGACCTCCCCGCGCGGGATGTCGGCTTCTCTTTGGCGAGAGGTGGTTCGGATGAGCGACAGGGCTCAAGGGTCAGGGAGGGAAAGGCCAGGTGCGGCAACCGCGCGCCGCGCCGACGCTTCACGCCTCCCCGTTTCGAATTACGAATTTCGAATTTCGACTTTACGGTCGTGCCTGGCCGCATTATTCCTGTCTTTGGGCACGACCGTCATGGCCGGTCCCTTCGCGGGGGCCAGCGGCAGCGCCGACGAGCCGAAGGTGCCGCACAACCACCCCGAGATCGTCGCCTGGGCCACCGGCTGGAACGACTATGTCGTCGGCGCCAACTGCGATGTGACCTGGCAGACCCCGGAAAAGGCCCTGGGTCCGGCCGGGGACGGACAGCTCGACGGACTGCTCGACATCGTTTGCCTCGGCGACGGCGGGCGCATCGCCATGACCTTCGACCGGCCCGTCCGCGATGGCACGGGCTGGGACTTCGCCGTCTTCGAGAACTCCTTCAGCGACACCTTCCTGGAGCTGGCCTTCGTCGAGGTCTCGACTGACGGCGTCACCTATGTCCGCTTCGACAGCTGCTCGCTGACCCCGGCGGCGATCGGCAGCTACGGCACCATCGACCCGAGCAACATCGCCGGCTTGGCCGGCAAGTACAAGGGCGGCTGCGGGCTGGGCTTCGACCTGGCGGCGCTGGCGGGGGAAAGCGAGGTGACGTCGGGGCAGGTGCGCCTGAACGAGATCCGCTTCGTCCGCATCGTCGATATCGTCGGCGACGGGACCACGCTTGACCAGCGCAGTGCCGCCTGGCGGGCGGCCCACGGCCCCGACGGCCCGATCTACGATCCATACCCGACCAGCGGCAGCGCCGGCTTCGACCTCGACGCGGTCGGCGTCCGCCACCTGGCCATGCCCGGCTTCGCGTTAAGCGAGACCGAACTGACCGTGGCCGAGGCTGGTGGCGAGGCCGCCTTCACCGTCGTCCTGGCAGGCCCCCCGGACCGCGATGTCGTCCTGAACCCGGCCTCCGCTCACGAAACCCTGGCGTCGGCGACGCCGCCGACCTTGACCTTCACCCCGGCGGATTGGTTCACGCCCCAGGCGGTGACCGTGACCGGCATCGACAACGTCACCGTCGGCGACCATGCCCCGGTGACCGTGACGGTGGCGGTGAATGCTGCCGCCAGCGACCCGGAGTTCGCCGCCCTCGCCGCCCAGGCCGTGGCCGTGAACGTCGTCAACGACGACTTCACGCTGACCTTGGCCGTGAATGGCGGCGGAGGCATCGACGCCGGCGCCGGCGACCATGTGCTAGGATCCCACAACCAGCCGTTCACCATTGCCGCGACCCCTTCCGCTGGCCATCTCTTCCTGGGCTGGACACTCACCGCCACCGGTGCGGACTTCACCACGGACAATCCCCTGGTCATTTCCGGGCTCGGCGCGGACCTTGCCCTGACCGCGAACTTCGCGCCCTACGGCCGCCTGAGCTATGCCGCCGGCCCGGGGGGCAGCCTCTCTGGGGCCCTCCTGCAGACCGTCATCCATGGCCAGGACGCCACCCCCGTCGAGGCGGTTCCCGATGCGGGCCATCATTTCGTGGCCTGGAGCGACGGCCTCCTCGTTGCCGCTCGCCAAGACCAGAGCGTCACCGGCGACCTCGCCGTCACCGCGACCTTCGCGATCAACGAGTACACGGTGACCTTCCGGACGGACGGCACCGAGGGGGCCACCGTCAATGGCGCTGGCGCCGTCTCCTTCACCGTCGCGCACGGCGACACCTGCTCCCCGGTGACCGCCACGGCTCCCCCGGGCCTGGAGTTCACCGGCTGGAGCGGCGGGGCCGTCGGCATGGACAACCCGCTGACCGTCACCGGCATCGCCGCCGACTTGACCATCGTCGCGAACTTCGCGCGGCGGGTAGCGGTAGGGTCGGTGTTCGAGGTGGCTTCGGGGCAGGTCTTCGATCCCGACCAGAACTTCGCGGCCAGGCCGAAGATCCTGGCAACCTTCACCCATCCACTCACCGGCAAGCCCGGCAAGGCGACGGCGAAGATCCTGACCAAGGCCAGCGCCAAGGATCCGCAGGGCGTCATTGGCGTCGAATGGTCGAAGGCCATTCGCCTGGGCAACCTGAAGGCGCTGGCGGCGGCACAGAAGGCGGGCACAGGGGCGGCGGCCTGGCTGGCCGGCGATCCCGCCCCGCAAGCGACGCTCGACATCGACCTGGCGGTCTCGATCAAGCAGGGCAACACCGTCATTTCCGGGCAGCCACTGTTCCGGGCGATGCTGCCGCCGCCCGCCATCGCCGCCATCGCCCCCGGCCCCGACGACCCCAAAGGCCATGCCACCTGGCTGATCTCCGGCACCTGGTTCGGCACCAAGCCGCCCAAGGCGTATCGCGAGGTCACCGTGCCCGGCAAAACCGAGGGCAGCGTCGTGATCAAGCGCCAAAAACTGAGGGTCGTCAAGCCCACGGCCGACCACCCTTCATATGACGGGCATCGTCACCTTGACGGCAAGGACAAGCCCGCCTGCATGGATCCGGCCACCGGCGAAAGCGCCTTGGCCGTGCTCGTACCGCCGGCCCCGAAGACCGGCATCCCCGGCGACATCGTCATTGACAACGGCGTCGGCCTCGCCACCGTCCCCATCGGCGAAAAGGAGTAGCGCCCCGCCTGGCGGGGAAATCCTAAGCACTAAATCCTAAAACCCTGTCTGCCATCTGCCATCCCTCCCCCATCCTTCATCCATTCCCCAAGGAGCCCCATGAGCACTCTCCGCATCCGCACCCTGCTGGCCGCCGGCGCGGCGGCGGCCCTGGCCGTGACGGCCTCGGCCGAGGCCTGGCAACAGTTCCACGGCGGGGTCGGCCATGCCGGCGCCTGGGACGGCTATGTCAATGCCGAGACAACCAGCCTGGCCTGGACGTTCGACCCGGCGGACTATGCGCTCGACATCACGGACTTCCTGCGCGATTCGCAACCGGCCGTGGCGGGCGATGCCGGCATGGTCTTCGCCTATGGCCACTTTGCGGACTTCTCCGACCGGGGCCTGATCGTGGCGATCAACACGGTCACCGGCGAGCGGGTCTGGACGGCCACCGTCCTCTCCGCCGTCCTCTGGGACGCGGTCGGGTCGCCCGTCTACCATGGCGGCTTCGTCTATTGGGCAGGCTGCGACACGGACGGTGGCATGGGGCCGTTCACCGGCCGGGTCTACAAGATGAACGCCCTGAACGGGTCGACCGCCGCCGAGCATGGCGGCTGGGTCGCCGACTTCCCTGGCGAAGGCTTCATCAACGCCGCCCCGGTGGTGGCGGACGGGCGGGTGTTCGTGACGACCTACGCGTGGGCCAACGGGACCAAGCACATCGCGCTGGACGACGCCACCGGCGCGGTGCTGTGGACGAACGACACGGCCGGCGGCCTCGGCGGCGGTGCCCCCGCCTATGACGCCGCCCGCGGCCTGCTCTACCAGACCATCGCGCCCGACGGCGAGACGCGCCTCGGGGCCCTCGCCGCCAGCAACGGCACGGTCGCCTGGGCCAGCCCCTTCACCCTAACCAATGGCGACTACCAGATCGGCGTGACCTACGCCGGCAACCGCCTCTACGTGCAGGACTTTGCCTTCGGCGGCGCCGACGGCACCCTCTACGTGGCCGACGCCGCCAACGAGGAGACCCCGGGCGCGCTGCTCTGGTCGGCCCCGACCCGCGGCTCCGCCAACACCGCCCCGGCCGTCGACCCCGATGGCAACGTCTACGTCGGCGGCGACCTCAACTCCGTGGCCTGGCCCGGCAAGGAGGCCGGCCGCACCCGCGCCTACGATGCCGCCGGCAACACCCTCTGGACGGTCGAGAAGGCGGGCGGCATCTATGGCTCGCCAGCCTGGGCCGACGACAAGATCTTCGTCGGCGACCAGGCCGCCAACAGCCTCTTCCTGCTTGATGCCGCCACCGGAGAAATCCTCGCCGCCCTGGCCGGCTCCGGCCCCGTCGCCTTCGGCGTCCGCCACTACTACTCCATCGGCGCCAACGGCGTCCTCTATGCCTACCGCACCGGCGCCCGGCACGCCACCACCGGCATGTATGTCGTCTGCCCGGCGGACAACGACTTCCAGAAGGATCCCAAGATTGTCATCCAGGGGCTCGGGCAACTCGGCCCGAAGCTCAAGCTCAAGACCGCCTACTACGACAACGACGTCATCGTCGCCTTCCTCAAGAAGAGCACCCGGCGCTATGCCGACGCGTGGGCCGACCTCTACGCCAACAACCTCTGGCTCAGCCGCTTCCGCACCGTTCCGCCCTGCGTCAGCGCCATCTCCACGATGACCCTGGTCCCCGGCGGGCGCCTGGAGGTCGACGGCTACAACTGGGGCCCGAAGAAGCCGAAGGCGATGCTTGTGGAGCTGCTCGACAACGGCCGCATCAAGCGCTACCGCTGCAAGGTCGAGAGCGCCGTGATGCTGCCGGAGACGGGCGAGAGCATGCTCCAGTGCATCGTCTCGGACAAGCTGGCCAACGGCACCTACGAGCTGCGCCTCGACTTCAAGCACAGCCGGAACAGCGTCGTGGTTCCCGGCATCCGCATCGAATGACAGGGAATGCGGCATGAGACGCCTCGCCACGATGAGACACGCCCCTGCCCCGGGAACGCCAATCTCCGCATTGGCGTCTCCCTTCACCCTCATTGAACTGTTGATGGTCGTCGCCATCATCGGCCTGCTCGTGACGATGCTCCTGCCGGTCCTCCAGCATGCCCGAGAGAAGGCGCGCCAGACCTTCTGCGCCAACAACCTGCGGGAACTGACCCGGGCCAACCTGCTGTATCACGACGACTACGGGCGGCTGGTCGCGGCACGCGAGGACGTGACCGGCGCGAACCTCGTGCGCTGGCATGGCCGTCGGTCGCAGTGGAACAACGCGGCGAACTTCGACTTTGCCCAGTCCGCCCTGCGTCCCTACCTTGGGGAAAGCGGCCAGGCGAAGCGCTGTCCGACCCTCGAGATCCGCGTCGACTTTGACCTTCCCGGGTACGAGAAGGGCGGCGGCGGCTACGGCTACAACGAGGGCATCGGCACCCGCATGTACCTGGTCGACGACCCCTGGAGCCGCGAGGCCACCGAGGCCGGGCTGGCAATCAAGGAGATCGCCCATCCGGACACCACGGCCATGTTCACCGACTCCGCCTGCCTGGTCGATGGCGTCGGCAACCACCAGCCTCAAGGGGCCAATGGCCGATGGGCGGAATATTCCTTCGCGCAGACGCCATACTTCGTCCAGGGCAAGGCCGAGGTTCCCGCCATGGGCCTGGCCTGGCCGACCATCCACTTCCGCCATCGCAGCGTCACCAATGCCGCCTGGGCGGACGGCCATCTCTCGACCGAAAAGATGACCTTCAGCAACCTCTCGGACTGGGGCACCTTCGGCCTCGGCTGGTTCGGCCCGGAGGACAACTCCCTGTTTGATCCGTTCTGAACAGCCCGGCGAGTCGCGAGACGCGAGAGGTAAGCGCCGAGACCAGTGACCAAAGACCCGAGACCCGAGACCCGAGACCATTCATCCTCCCGCTGAA
>CAZBDL010000130.1:0-8510 GCA_964490525.1 uncultured Victivallales bacterium
CCGCCGACATTCTCGTCGCCATCCAGGACATCCTCGGCATCAAGCCCCCCGCCGCTCCCCGCTCACCCGTTCGCCGGAAATGACCTCCATGACCATCCTCGTCACGGCCGGCCCCACCCGCGAACGCCTCGACCCGGTCCGCTTCCTCTCCAACCGCTCCACCGGCAAGATGGGCTATGCCCTGGCGGCGGCCGCTGCCGCGCGCGGCCATGACGTCATCCTGGTCAGTGGGCCAACCGCCCTCGCCGCCCCGTCAGACGTCCGTCTTATTCCCGTCGAAAGCGCCGCTGAGATGACGGAAGCCGTCTACCATGAGGCGGCAAGGGCCGATGTCATCATCATGGCCGCCGCCGTCGCCGACTACCGCCCCAAGCGTCCCCTGGACCGCAAACTCAAGAAGGGCCCGGGCGACCTGACCCTGGAGCTGGAACGCACCGAGGACATCCTCGCCGCCTTGGGCCGGGACAAGCGCCCGGGGCAAATCCTGGTCGGCTTCGCCGCCGAGACCGACGACCTCCTCGCCCATGCCCAGGCCAAGCTTACCGCCAAGAACTGCGACTGGATCGTCGCCAACGACGTCTCCCGCGCCGACCGCGGCTTCGCTGCCGACACCAACGCCGTCACCCTCCTCGCCTGTGACGGCCGCACCATCCCCCTCCCCCTAGCCAGCAAGCCCGACATCGCCCGCGCCATCCTCGACCATGTCCTGGCCGAAGGGCAACGCTCAAGGGAAGACCATCAGGAAAGAGCTTGATTTGCGGATTCCGCTCCCCTGCCGATGGACATTGGAAGTTCCTTGTTCGATATTGGATATTCGATCAAGAGAATGGCCGATTCCAATCAGCCTCTTGCACGAACCCTCATTCTCCGGGCTAGGCAGAGCACGTTCGACGCTTTCGCCGGAACGATGACGGCGGCCTTGCCCGCGCCGCTCGCGGCGCTCATGCGTCAGGCAGTGATCAAGGTTTGACCGCAACCACGAATGGCGTCCGTGTATCACCACAACTGCAATACCATGAGGGAGATGCGCCGACTACCACCGAGGCCTCTTGACGATGATAGACAATTATTGTATATTTCACGCAACCGACAGGAGCAGATCCATGGGCACGGCCACCGTCAACATCGCCTTTCAGGAAAGCCTCCTTCGCGAGATTGATCAGGTCGCGAAGGAGGAGTCCCGCAGCCGGTCGGAATTCCTGCGCGAAGCCGCCCGGGCGTACATCCAGCGCAAGAGGCGCTGGGCCAGCGTGTTTGCCCTGGGACGGCATGTCGCCAAGGAGCAAGGGCTGACCCCGCAAGACGTGTCGGCCGAGATCACGGCATACCGCCAGGCCAAGGCCTCGCGCCGATGACGCCCCGCCGCATTGTCCTGGACTCGAATGTCATCATCTCAGGGTTTCTGTTCGGTGGCCATCCTGCGCGTCTTCTCGACCACGCCATGGGCGGTTCGGTGGCATGCTTCATGTCGTTGCCGGTGCTCGACGAGATCCGCGAGGTGCTGCAGCGCCCCAAGTTCGGCCTGTCCCCCGATCAGGCGCTCACCTTGGTCGGGCAGCTCCACGACCTTTGCGAGATGGTCAGGCCAAGGAAGCGAGTCCGGGTGGTCGCGGCAGACCCCGATGACAATGCGATTCTGGAGTGCGCCATGGCCGCCAGCGCCGAGATCATCGTCACCGGCGATGCCCATCTGCTTGACCTTCGCCAATGGCACGGCATCCGCATCCTGTCCCCGGCGGAGGCCATCCAGGTGATCGAAGAGACTGGTTGAAGATGGATGGGATCGGTTGGGATAAATCGAGTTGCAGCCCTCAGCCCCGGGGTTGCCCAGGCGAACCGAATCGTTCCTTGAATACCCCGGAGGGGTTACAGACCTTAGCCCGAGTTCAACACTTTGAGTTGTAAGTTGTTGCTAATGAACAACCGGATTTTCAAGTAACTACACGTTTCGTTGGATTTTGGCGGTGCCTGCCGATGCTCTTCGGGGGCGTCCCGGCGCAGGAGCTTGCTCCGGCCCCGGCTGCGGCAGATGGCGCATGCTGACGATGCCCAGCTTGCGGTAGATGTCCCCTTGGCAGGCCTCCGGCCGTCCGGGCTTGCGGATGCTCCGGACGGAGCCGTCCCGCATCGTCAGGTGGACGGTCGCATAGCAGTGGGTCGAGAGCACCTGCCGCAGGGTATGCCAGCAGCGGGTGTCGCCATGGCGTTCAAGCGTGTGGAGGATGAAGCGCAGCACCTGGTAGGCGAGCACCACCATATTGCCCCCCCACATATTGACCCCCGGGGGTCGTTATATAAATGGCACTAAGATAAACCAGAGGAACTACTCAAATCGCCATAGTGCCGAGCTGGGGCTCGGCGTTCCCAGGCGCTTATCTTAGTGCCATTAGGATGGGGGGCGTATAGTCCGGGGGTGTCGCTCGCCAGCTCGCTCAACCCCCGGCTAATGTCTGCTGCCACCCCTCCGGGGTGCAATGGCACCAAAACAAGCACGTGAGATGGTAGATTCGCCGTAAAGCCGATCCGCCCGCTGGCGGATCGGCTTTACTATTCTGCGGGAACGCCGAGCTGGAGCTGGGCGGCCTGGCTGACGGCATGGTCCAGCTCGGCGGCAAAAGGCCCCATGATGTCCTCATACATCTCCCTGGTTTCCCCTGGGAGATAGTCGTGGACAATCCGATTGCGGACGTCACGCATGTCGAACCACAATTCCACTGCGGAGACCAGCCCCAGCTTCTCCATCCGGTTCAGAAGGTCACGCAAGGTGTCCGACACTTCGGCAAGCTGCAGCCGCTCATAGCTTCGGAAGAACCTCAGGCTGGATTCGACCGCCCGGATGAAGCGATCGCTCAAGGCGTCATAGGGCTCGCTCTCGTCGGCAGTGTAGGCGCGGGTCTCGTCGTATGCCTCCAGCTTGCGCAACGATGCCTGGACAAGGGCAACCGCAGCCAGCATCTTGGCCCTCGCCTGCCGCGTGATCTCGGCCTGCTCCCGCCTGCTCATGGCAACCTCACCGCATCACGCCGGACAAGGCTGATGAAGGCCTCCTGCTCCGGCGGGATGCGTTCGGGATCGACAACCAGAACATCGATCCTCTCGTCGCATGCCATGCGAAAACGCCGCGAAATGGCCTGTGACATGCGGTAGGGCGATGCCGATCGGGCCAAGACCAGAAGGTCGATGTCGCCACCCTTCCTGCCGGGGTCAATACGGGATCCGTAGAGATAGGCCGTGCCCTCAACTCCCGCCAAGGCATGACGCAAGGCCTTGCGCTCCTCTTCAGTGATCCTCATGGCACGGCCCGTCCTTCCGGGAAGGGAAAATACGCTGGCTGGTTCACCGGCACCACCGTCACCAATGTACTGGAAATCCAGACATCCGTCAAGTTCCGGCAACGCCTTCACGGGCGCCAGAGCCTCTGGCAAAACCCCGCGCGCGCGGCGTGGTGGATGCGGGAACCGCAGATGCGCCTCCGGTTCCGGGGGGGGTGCCGACGTCTTTTTCCGCGCCGCGTGCTTGACTTGCGCGCCCGCGCGGGTTATCGTTTGGAAGTTTTAGAGATTTCTAAATGACAAAAACCGCCCCCATGTCCCCGTCGGATCCGGTGCGCCAGTCGCTGATCGAGGCGGCGGGGCGCACCAGCCAGGACCTTGGGCTGGGGCGGATCGTCGGCCAGGTGATGGCGGCGGTGTACCTGAGCGCGGCGCCGCCGTCGCTGGACGACATCGGGGCGCAGCTTGGGCTGAGCAAGGCCTCGGTGAGCATCGCCACGCGCCAGCTCGACAAGCTCGGGCTGATCGAGCGGGTCTGGGGAGCACAGGGGGACCGCAAGGTCTACTACCAGGCGAGCCAGCACATTGCCGCCGCCCTGCAGCGCAGCGTCATGGAGATGCTGCGCAGCAAGCTGCGGATGGCCGGGGACGTCCTCGACCAGGCGGAGCGTCGCCTCGATCCCGGCGCGTACGCCGACGCCCGGGAGCGGAAGTTCCTCGGCGAGCAGATCAAGCGCGCCCGGCGCATCCGCGACCGGGCCGACAAGCTGGTCAACAACCCGATCATGCGGCTGATCGCCAAATAGCGCCCCCGGACAGGGGGACGGCGGCGGCCGACGTCGGTGCATAACCGACGGGGCGTAGCGCGCCCGGAGAAACCGGGGGCAATGCCCAACGTTCAACGTTTCATGCCCGGCGAATCATCTGTAGCCCGTGGTTAGCCAGGCGACCCGGATCGTTCCTCAAATACCCCGGAGGGGTTACAGACATTAGCCCGGGGTTGAGCGCAGCGAAACCCCGGGTATGCAACCACCAACCGCATCCCACCCTGGAGGGGTGGCAGAACGGATCGCCTGACATCGCTCTGCCTGACGTCCCTCGCATGTCAATACTGCCATGAGACGATTAGCAAAGCCATTGTCTCCCATGCCCCACCGCAATCCCCCACGGAAGGATTCCCTCCCATGCTCAACGGCAAGAACATCCTGATCACCGGCGGGACCGGCTCGTTCGGCAAGATGACGGTCGAGCTGATCCTCGAGCGGTACCGTCCGCACAAGCTGATCATCTTCTCGCGGGACGAGCTGAAGCAGTTCGAGATGGCCCAGAGCTTCAACGTCGAGCGCCACCGCTGCATCCGCTACTTCCTCGGGGACGTGCGCGACCAGGAGCGTCTGATCGAGGCCTTCCACGGGGTCGACGTGGTCATCCACGCCGCCGCCCTGAAGCAGGTCCCGGCGGCGGAGTACAACCCCTTCGAGGCGATCAAGACCAATGTCCTCGGGGCGCAGAACGTCATCCGCGCGGCGATCCGCCAGCGCGTCGGCAAGGTCATCGCGCTGAGCACCGACAAGGCGGCCAACCCGGTGAACCTGTACGGGGCGACGAAGCTGTGCTCGGACAAGCTCTTCGTGGCGGGCAACGCGATGAGCGGCGACGCCGGCTCGCGCTTCTCGGTGGTGCGCTACGGCAATGTCGTCGGCAGCCGCGGCTCGGTCATCCCCTTCTTCCTGCGCCAGCGCCGCAACGGCGTGCTGACCATCACCGACCCGCGCATGACCCGCTTCTCCCTGACCCTGCGCGAAGGCGTCGAGTTCGTCCTCGACAACCTCGAGCGCATGCATGGCGGCGAGGTCTTCATCCCGCGCATCCCGAGCTACCGCATCACCGACGTCGCCCGGGCCGTCGCCCCGGAGGCCCGCACCGAGGTCGTCGGCATCCGCCCCGGCGAGAAGCTCCACGAGCTGATGATCCCTGAGGACGAGGCCCGGCAGACCCTCGAGTTCCCGGGATACTTCGTGATTCAGCCCGACTTCCCGTGGTGGAAGAAGGAGACGGAAATGCTCAATGCCGGGGCTAAAACCTGTCCGGACGGCTTCTCCTACCGCAGCGACACTAACGACCGCTGGCTGTCGCTGGCGGACCTCGAGGGCCTGGTGGCGGAGTTCGTCGCCGAGCATCCCGAATACGGGCGCTAAGCGGGCCGCCCGGAGGTGACACCATGAAGGACATGTTCGAGAGTCCGCGCCTGCGCTGCCGGATCCTGGGCGAGGAGGACGTCTCCGCGGAGTACGTCGCCTGGCTCAACGATCCCCGGGTCAACCGCTTCCTCGAGACCCGACACGAGGCGCAGACCCTGGCAGGGTGCCGCGCCTTCGTCGCCAAGGTGGCCGCCGACCCGGCCAGCCATCTCTTCGGGATGTTCCTGAAGACGGATGGCCGTCACCTCGGCAACATCAAGCTCGGCCCGGTCAACGCCGTGCACGCCTCGGCCCAGGTCAGCCTGTTCATCGGCGATCCCGCCTGCTGGGGCCAAGGCCTGGCCACCGAGGCGGTCCGCGGCATCACCGCCTGGGGCTTCCGGGAGCTGGGACTGGCGAAGATCGCGGCCGGCTGCTACGACGCCAACCTCGGCTCCCTGCGCGCCTTCCTCAAGGTCGGCTACCAGATCGAGGGCTATTTCCGCGAACAGGCGATGCTCGACGGGCAGCGCGTCGGCGTCTTCCGCATCGGCATCCTCCCCAAGGAGTTCGCGTGAGCGGAATTCCCGCCATGCCGGCCAATCCGCCCTCCGCGACGGCGCGCCTGGCCCTGGGGACGGCCCAGTTCGGGCTGCCCTACGGCATCGCCAACCGGCGCGGACAGGTTCCCGCCGGGGAGGTGCGCGCCATCCTCGCCGTCGCCCGGGACGCGGGCGTCGACACGCTCGACACCGCGATCATGTACGGCAGCAGCGAGCAGGTCCTCGGGGAAGCGGGCGTGGACGGCTGGCGCGTCGTCAGCAAGCTGCCGGCCTTCCCGGAGGACACCCCCGACCTTGCCCGCTGGCTCCGCACCGAGGTGGCCGCATCCCTGGACCGCCTGCGCCGGGAACGCCTCAACGGCCTGCTCCTGCACCGCCGCCAGCAGATCCTCGGGCCGCGCGGCGACGAGCTGCTCGCGGCCGTCCGCCAGATCCAAGATGACGGCCTGGCCACGAAGATCGGCGTCTCCGTCTATGGCCCCGAGGAGCTGGACGCCCTCATGCCCAGGTTCCCCTTCGGCCTCGTCCAGGCTCCATTCAACGTGCTGGACCGCCGCCTGGCCACGAGCGGCTGGCTTCCGCGCCTGGCCGCCCAGGGCGTCGAGGTCCATGTCCGCTCACTCTTCCTGCAGGGCCTGCTGCTGATGCCGCCCGCCGACCGTCCGCCGCGGTTCGCCCGCTGGCAGCCCCTTTGGGACCGCTGGGCCGGGTGGCTGGCGGAGACTGGCCTGTCCCCCGTGCAGGCCTGCCTGCGCTTCGCCCTCGCCACCCCGGGCATTGGCCGCGCCATCGTCGGCATCGACCGCCTGGCGCAGTTGCGCGAGATCCTCGCCGCGGCGGACGGCCCCCCGCCTGCGATTCCCGACGACCTGGCCTGCACCGACCCCGACCTGATCAACCCCTCCCGCTGGAGCGCCCCATGAGCCGCGTCGTCGCCGTCGTCCAGGCCCGCATGGGCTCGACCCGCTTCCCCGCCAAGGTCATGAGTCCCGTCCAGGGCACGCCCATGATTGAGCTGCTGCTGCGCCGCCTGGCCCTCGCCAAGCGCCTCGACGCGATCGTCCTCGCCACCTCCACCGACCCGCGCAACCAGCCCCTGGCCGACCATGTCCGCAGCCTCGGCTTCCCCGTCTTCCTCGGCAGCGAGAACGATGTCCTCGAGCGCTACCACCTCGCCGCCCGGGAGCAGCGCGCCGAAGTCGTCATCCGCATCACCGGCGACTGCCCCCTGATCGATCCGGGACTGGTCGACGCCATGGTCGACGCCTTCCGCGCCGCCAAGGTCGACTACTTCAGCAATGTCGATCCGCCGACCTATCCGGACGGACTCGACACCGAGATCTTCACCTTCGCCGCGCTCGACCGGGCCGCCCGCGAAGCGAAGAAGCCCAACGAGCGCGAGCATGTCACCCCCTACCTGCGCCGCTCCGGCCTCTTCACCAAGGCCAACTTCCCCCACGCCGAGGACTGCTCCGGCGAGCGCTGGACGGTCGACGAGCCCGACGACCTCGCCGTCGTCGCCAACGTCTTCTCCCACTTCCATCCCCGCCTCGACTTCGGCTGGCAGGAGGTCATGGCCCTGCGCCGGGCACACCCCGCCCTCTTCGAAGCCAACCGCCACATCGTCCGCAACCAAGGAGTCGCCATGGGCACCGGCCAAAAGCTCTGGAAGCGCGCCAAGCACGTCATCCCCGGCGGCAACATGCTCCTCTCCAAGCGCGCCGAGATGTTCCTCCCCGAGCAGTGGCCCGCCTACTTCAGCCGGGCCAAGGGCTGCCGCGTCTGGGACCTCGACGGCCACGAATACATCGACATGCTCACCATGGGCGTCGGCGCCAACACCCTCGGCTACGGCCATCCCGAGGTCGACGACGCTGTCCGCCGCACCATCGACGACGGCAACATGTCCACCCTCAACTGCCCCGAGGAGGTTGCCCTCGCCGAGCGCCTCGTCGCCCTCCATCCCTGGGCCGACATGGCCCGCCTCGCCCGCACCGGCGGCGAAGCCAACGCCATCGCCATCCGCATCGCCCGCGCCGCCACCGGCAAGGATCAGGTCGCCTTCTGCGGCTACCACGGCTGGCACGACTGGTACCTTGCCGCCAACCTCGGCGACGACAAGAACCTCGCCGGCCATCTCCTCCCCGGCCTCGAGCCGCGCGGCGTCCCGGAGCACCTGCGCGGCTCCATCCATCCGTTCATGTACAACCGCCTCGACCAGCTCGAGGAGATCGTCCGCACCCACGACATCGGCGTCATCAAGATGGAGGTCTCCCGCAACCTCGGCCCGCAGGACGGCTTCCTCGAAAAGGTCCGCGCCCTCGCCAGCGCCCGCAACATCGTCCTGATCTTCGACGAATGCACCTCCGGATTCCGCCAGAGCCTCGGCGGCCTCCACGCCTGCTTCGGCGTCGAGCCCGACCTGGCCGTCTTCGGCAAGGCCCTCGGCAATGGCTATGCCATCACCGCCGTCATCGGCCGCCGTCCCATCATGG
>CAZBDL010000131.1:0-8488 GCA_964490525.1 uncultured Victivallales bacterium
CGCCCCTTGCCAGTGACCGGCCGCCCGCGCCCCGGTCAGCTCCGTACAGGCCAGGGCGTCGCCGGTGGTTCCCGCCGCCGTGCGCAGCCAGCCGCTGTCCGGATAGCGGGCGAGGGTCAGTCGTGCGCCATCGACAAAGCACAGCTCGGTCTCCCGGCCGCCCAGATCAAGGCTCGCCTGGTACACGCCGCCGCCCCCGGGGCTGAAGCCGCCGACCGCCGTGCTGCCGCTGAGCACCGGATCCGCGCCCTCGCCCCAGGCCCCCAGGGTGCGGCCGCTGCCGACCGCCAGCCCCCCTTCCCGGAAGACGTCGCCCCGGCGCAGCAGCACCCTGTCGCCGACGCCCGCCAGGGACAAGCCCTTGGCCGCCGTGGCATACGGCGCGCCCTGGCTGCCGTCGCCGGTGCCGTCGCTGCCCCCGGCAGCCACATGGATGTCCGCGGCAGGCACCGTCGCCCCCAACAACAACAACAGCAGCAGCAGGCGGCGCATCGGCGAATTCCTCGCATTCCTTGAACGTTGCATGTCGGGCGTTCCTGGCAGGGGCAAAGCCATGGCAACATGACGGGTACTATTCACCCCGCAGGCCCGAATCGTCAAGCCGGGGCGAAGCGCAGGGCGACCAGCCGGTCGATGGAGCCTGCGGGCGTGGCCTCGGCGATGGCGATGCGCAGGGTGTGGTCACCCGCAGGCAGGTCCACCGTGCCGAGGTCGCCATCACCGTCCTGGGCCCGGGCGCGGAGCACGGGCAGGCCGTCGGCTTCGAGGCTGAGCCAGGCTCCTTCGCCGACGATATGCGCGCCCGCCAGGGACAGCCGGTAGCGGCCGGCGGCGGCGACCTGGATCAGGTATTCGCCACCGTCGCCGGGGTACGTCCAGCCGAAGCTGGCGAGGCCGCCGTTCCAGGCCTGGCCGAGGCGGCGTTGCGGGGCATAGAAATAGAGGACATTGCTGGTGCCGGGCCCGACCGCGAAGCGCGGCACATGATAGGCATGCGGCTCGGTCTTGACCTCCTCGAACCAGGCCGCCAGGACCTGGCGCATGGTCTCCGCGAGATCCCGCTCGCGGGCCGCCAGGTTGACGTTCTCGGTCCGGTCGGCGACCATGTCGACCAGCACCTCGCCGTCGACCGGGGCTGGCGCACCATCGGCCAGGCCGGGGTTGCGCAGCAGCTTGTGCGCCTCGGTGCGCAGGCCCATGAGCTGGGGGCCGAACGGCAGCGAAGGCTTCTCCGCGGGCGCGACCGGACGGTATTCCTCGTGCTCGATGCGGGGCAGGTCGGCGGCGGCCTTGAGCGGCGGCCACCCCAGGTTGGAAAAGATGACATGGCGCTTCGGTGGCAGGTTGTCGTTACCTTCAAGATAGGTGCGGATGCTCCGTCCGTCGAGCGGCAACGCGCCCGGCGGGGGCGTCGGCAGGCCGCACAGGTCGATGAGCGTCGGCAGCAGGTCGTAGATGTCAGCGAGCCGTTCGGCCCGGCGCGCCGGGAAGCGCCCCGGCCACGCGACGAAGCAGGGCACGCGGATGCCGTTCTCCCACATGCTGCCCTTGTGCCCCTTCATTCCCGAGGGATAGCGCTTGGCATAGTCCTCCGGGCGCATCTCGTCGGCCCCCAGGTATTGCGGGCCGTTGTCGCTAAGGAAGACGACGACCGTGTTTTCCGTCAACCCCAGCTCATCGATCCCCGCCAGCAGGCGCCCGAGGGCGGTGTCGAGCTGGTCGATCATCGCATAGGCCAGGGCCAGCGGACGCGACAAGTCCTGGCGTCGATACTTCTCCACCAGTTCCTCCGGGGCGGCCAGCGGCGTATGCACGGTCAGGTAGGGCAGATGCGCGAAGAAGGGCACATCCCGGTGGCGCCCGATGAAGTCGAGCGCATAGTCGGTGAGCGTGTCGACGGTCCACCCCTCGTGACGCCGAGCCTCGCCATTGAATTCCCCGACGCTGTCCTGGTGCCGGTAGAGCTGGGCCATATAGGCCTCATCGAAGCCGCGTTCCCAGGGGAAGTAGCCGGTGGTCTTGCCGGCGTGCCACTTGCCCCACATGCCGGTGGCGTAGCCGTTCGCCTGGAACCACTCGGCCATGGTCACCTCCCCGGGATGCAGGAAGTCACGCCCGCCATGCACGTGGCAGACGCCCGTGCGCAGGTAGTGCCGCCCGGTCAGCAGCCCCGCCCGTGTCGGCGCGCACACCGGCGTGGCGTAGAAGTTCTCAAACTGCACGCTCCGCCCCGCCAGCCGATCCAGGTTCGGCGTCTCGATCAGGGGATTGCCGTGGCACCCAAGGTCGTCCCACCCCTGGTCGTCGGTCAGCACCAGCAGCACATTGGGACGGTCACCCGGACGGCGGCGACCAGCAGAAGACGTGCCCACAGGCTCTTTCATGCCCGTACTGTAGCCTGCCTTTGCGCATTAGGTAACATGTTGGCCTAAGCCATGAGGAAAAGAAAATATGTTACCGTTCGGTAAATTATTTATTGACTTGGGCCATGGGCCGCGCTATGTTCCCGTTCAGGAACATTAATCAACGGAAGCATCATGAGAATCATCGGCACAAGACAGCTTGGCTCGGCAATTCGCACACGGCGCAAGCAGCTCAAGGTCACCCAGAAGGAACTGGCCATGACTTGCGGCACCGGCTTGCGCTTCATCGTCGATCTCGAAAAGGGCAAGCCTTCCTGTCAAGTCGGCAAGGTCCTTCATGTGCTGCAATCATTGGGGCTGGCGATCGCGGTGGGGTCGATCCACGATGTCCAGACTGGAGGGAAGCGCCATGAGGCGATTGACTGTCCGTCTGAACAATGATCCCGTCGGGATCCTCGAGCAGGACAACAGCGGGCGACTCAGATTCCGTTACGACCCGCAGTGGCTCGAAAAGCCAGATGCGATGCCCCTGTCACGATCCCTGCCGTTGCAGGACAAGCCCTTTCCAGGAAGGCAATCCCGTCCTTTCTTTGCCGGAATCCTTCCCGAAGAAGGGTCGCGTCGACAAATCGCATCCGTTCTTGGCATCAGCGAACACAACGACTTTGCCATGCTGGAACGTATCGGTGGCGAATGCGCCGGGGCGGTCAGCCTGCTGACGGAAGGCGAGCACCCGCCTGCCATAGACAAAATGCGGATCCGCGAACTGAACGAGCAGGAGCTTCAGAGGGTCATCTCCGAACTGCCCCGCCGCCCCCTGATGGCCGGGCAGGAGGGTGTCCGTCTTTCGTTGGCCGGAGCACAAGACAAGCTCCCGGTGGTGCTGCGTGGCCCGCAATTCGCGCTGCCGCTCGACAACACACCAAGCACGCACATTCTCAAGCCAGAGCCGGATCGTTTTTCAGGGCTGGTCGCCAACGAGATCCTCTGCATGACGCTGGCGAAGGCCGTGGGATTGAAGGTTCCCTTGGTTGCCGTCCGCTTGATTGGCGAGCGGCCGTGCATCGTTGTCCAGCGTTATGACCGGACGGTCGGGCAAGATGGCGCGGTCGTGCGGATTCATCAGGAGGACTTTTGCCAGGCACTGGGGCTTCCCCCGGAGCGTAAGTATGAGCAGGAAGGCGGGCCCCTGCTGCGGGATTGCATCGCGATGCTCCGCGAGTGGTCTACCGCGCCCGTGCTCGACATCCGGGATTTTCTCGACGGCCTGATCTTCAATGCGCTGATCGGCAACGCCGACGCCCATGGCAAGAACTACTCGTTGCTTTACCTCGAAGGTGAACGGCGACTCGCGCCCTTCTATGACCTGGTCTGCACGCTGGCGTGGCCCGAGCTGTCGAAAACCCCGGCGATGAAGGTCGGCAATAGCGAATCTATCGAGACCATCATGCCCGCACAATGGCAAAAGATGACACAGGAAACTCATTTGGGTTGGCCAATGGTGCGTGAGCGAATGACGGAGCTCAGCCGAAGGACACTTGGTGCGCTACAGGAGCTCCGCCCGGGAGATGCCATGTCCAGGCGCGTTGCCCGCATCGTCGATGAACGCGCATCGGCTCTGCTTCATAGACTTGCGTAATGCAGAACAAGAGCAGGGGCTGTCTGCTGGCTTGAAACGTAGGTGGAACTCGACATCGGCAGCACCGGCGCCCGGGCGCAAGGCCCCATCAGCCGCGGAGGCGTTCGCGGAGATAGAGGAGGAGGCAGGTGATGGCGAGGGCGAGGGCCGGGCTGGCGACCCACATGGCGAGGATCTTGCGCACGACCTTGTGGCCGATCAGGTAGCGGTGCCCGCGGTCGACGCTGCCGATGGCCATGATCGTCATCGCATCCATCATCACCATCGGCTCAGGCAGGCCGAGGAGGGAGGCGAGCAGGAGCATGGTGCCGACGACCAGGCCGTTGGTCGCCGCCCCCATCGTGCCGAGCGGGGTGATCTCCTGTCCGGTCGTCTTCAGGATGCGCGAGAAGAGCAGCGCCCCGACCAGGAAGAAGGGGGCGATGGCGAGGAAGCCGGAGCGGGTGCCGAGGACACCCCCGGCGACGAGGGGGGCCACGGCGTTGGCGACGTTGTTGGCGCCGATCGAAAAGGCGACATAGCAGCTCACGGCCAGGACCACCCCGGCGATGACCCGGCGATGCCGCGCGTGCCAGGCCGTCTTCTCCAACGGCACCAGCCAGCGCCCGAGAACATAGGTCGCCAAGTACGCCGCCACCGGCAGCGCCACCCACGAGCCGAAGATCCAGAGCAGGCGCGACAGGTTTAGCGCCCCATGCCACCAGCCCACCCCGATGAGCGCGAAGACCGTCACCGAGGAGGTTGACACCGCAACCCGCAGCAAATTCGCCAGCAGCAACGAGCCCGTCGCCGCGAGCAGGATCACCAGCGCCACCCCGGGGTCGATCGCCGTCTGCGGAACAATCCCCCCGGAAAGCGTCGCAACCACCCGCTCCCCCGCCAGCAGCGCCCCAAACAGCACGAACACCCCGAAGAGCAGCGCCGCCTGCCGACGCCCGATCACCCCCGCCCCGTAGGGCGCCGCAAACGCCGGGGCAATGTTGCTGCCCCCCATGTTCACGGCAAACGCCGCCGCCACCACCAATAGCAACATGTCCATCGGATCGATCATTCCAGATATATCTTATCCGGTTTGTCGACATTTATTCTACACTCCCGGCAGGCATTGTCAAGCACGGAGAAGAAGAGCCCCTTCATCCGAGACAATGGAGATCCTTGTCCGTCAGGGGGAAGCGCAGCGGTTCGCCCTTGAGGTGGCGTTCGAGGTCGGCGGCGAGCATGGCCAGGATGTCCTGGACGGAAGCGAGGATGCCGCCGGCGCGGTGGGGGGTGAGGTAGGCGTTGGGCAAGGCGCGGAGGGGGGAGTCGGGCGGAAGGGGCTCCTCGTCAAAGACGTCGAGGGCGGCGGCGATGTCGCCCTGCCGCAGGCGGTCGAGGAGGGCCGCCATGTCGACCAGGGAGGCGCGCCCGACGTTGACCAGGACGGTGCCGGGGCGCATCGCCGCGAGGTGCGCCCGGGTCACCAGGTGCCGGGACTCGGCGGTGTTGGCGGCGCAGAGGACGATCACCTCGCGGTCGGCGAAGAGCTCGTCCAGCCCGACCAGGCGGGCGCCGAAGCGCTCCGCGACCGCTGTCGGCAGGTAGGGATCGTAGGCGCACAGGTCGACCCGGAAGGGTGCGGTCAGTTCGGCCAGGCGCTGGCCGATGCGGCCGAAGCCGACGATGCCCAGGCGGCGTCCCTCCAGGCGGCGCTCAAGCGGATCGATGTCGCCGGGGAAGTCCCCGACCCAGTGCTCCGTGGCCTGGCGCATCCGGGCATGGTGGTCGCCGGTGCGGCGCAGCACGGTCAGGATCAGGGCCAGGGCCATCTCCGCGACGGCCGGCGACCAGCCGTGGCGGGCCTCGGAGATCGCCAGGCCCCGGCGCAGCTCGGCCTCGGCCATCCGCCGGCTGCCATTGATGTGGCCGACGAAGCGCAGGCCCGGGCTGGCCGCGAGGATCTCGTCGGACAGGTCCGGCCAGGCCCACATGACGATCGCCTCGGCCCAGGCGACGTCGGCGGCGATCTCCTCGGGCGTGTTGTGCGAAGTCCGGCGAACTTCGCAGGCCAGCGCCTCCAGGCGGGCCAGCACGTCACGCAGCGCCTCGTGCCGGAAGAATCCCGGCGGCAGGTTGATCAGCAGCCTCGGCTTGCTCATGGCATTGTCTCCAGGGTGGGCGGGGGGGGGGCGGGGGGGGGGCGTTCAGTGTTCAGTGTTCAGTGTTCAGTGTTCAGTGGTCGGTGGTCGGTGGTCGGTGGTCGGGATTTAGGAATTAGGATTTGTTTCACCCATGGCCATTTCGACGAGGCGGATGGCGGCGAGGCCGTCGCGGGCGGGGGTGAGCGTCGCGCGATCCTCGCGGATGGCGGCGATGAAGTCCTGGTTCTCGCGCAGGTAGGGATCGTCGTCCTCGATCCATTCCTCGCGCCCCTTCTCGCCCGTCTGGAGCACGGCCCGGTCCGGCTCGACCCAGGCCTGTCCGGTCGAGCGGTAGTCGAGCACGGCGTTGGCGCAGACGGCGCGGAAGTCGCCGAAGAAGTGCATCGGCACGGCGCAGTTGCTGGCGGTGACCACGCCCAGCGCCCCGTTGCCATGGCGGAACATGCCGATGCTGGTGTCCTCGATGGTGTAGTCGGCCTGGTGGCGGTGGCAGAGGTTGTCGGCCATGCCGGTCGCCGCCTGCGCCGGGCCAAAGAGATGCAGGGCCAGGTCGTAGAGATGGATGGCCTGCTCGAAGGCCTGCCCCCCGGACTGCGCCCGGTCGCGCCACCAGAGGGAGCCGTCCATGTTCGTCCAGTACCGGCCGGAGAACAGGGTGGGGCGTCCGGCGGTGCCGTCGGCGAGCATCTGGCGGAGGCGCCGGACGGACCTGCGGAAGCGGAGGTGGAAGCCGACCTGGCTCTTCACCCCGGCCCGCTCGATGGCGGTGACCATCGTCTCCGCCCTCTCGGCGGAAATGGTGATCGGCTTCTCGAGGAAGAGGTGGAGGCCGCGCGCCGTCGCCAGCTCCACCTCGCCGGCATGGGCCGCCGGCGGGATGCAAAGGTAGAGGGCGTCGAGGCGCTCCGCGTCCAGCATCGCGGCGACGTCGCCGTAGGGATGGGCGGCACCCAGGCCCTGCCTGGCGATGAATGCCGCCGCCCGATCCCGGGTGCGCCCGCACACCGCCACGACCTCGGCATCGCCGATCTTGGCCAGGGCGCCGGCATGGACGCCTGCCATGAAGCCCGTCCCGACCAGTCCCATCCGCAACGTCATGGCGCAGCCTCCAGTATTGTTTGTTTCTATGAATTATATTATGATGATGCCATGATTCATATGGCTTGAGTTATTTGATATTTGTCATATCTTACGGAAATGATTACGATGATCCATCGCTACCGGTGGGATGCGCCGCGCGACCATGGCGTACCGTTCCGGGTCTATTCGCATGGCCTGAACGAGGCGATGCCGCCGGGCCTGGTCGAGTGCCGCAGCGAGGACGACTGGCTGCTGGTGCTGTTCCGGGATCCGGTCCAGGTCGACCTGGGGCGGGGGGCGGAGCCGCTGGCGGAGAACACCCTGGTGGCCTGGGCCCCGGGGATGGACTACCGCTACGGGCATCCGGAGCGGGCCTGGCTGCATTCATGGATCCATGTCGCGGGCACCGCCGTCGCGGGCATCCTGGCGGAGGCCGGGATGGCGCCGCTGACGCCGCGCCGGATCGGCCGTCCGCTCCTGGCGGAGCACTATCTCGAGCAGATCTTCGGCGAGATCTCCAGCCATGCGCAGCCGGACAACCGCATCCTGCGCAACCTCTTCGAGAACTGGCTGCTGGACATGGCCCGGGAATCCGGCAGCGCGTCGCCACGCCCGCCCCCGGCGGGCCTGCAGCGGCTGAAGCGCCACCTGGACCGTGCCCCGGCGCAGCGGATGCCGCTGGCGGCCATGGCCCGGATCGCCGGGCTCTCCCCCTCGCACCTCAGCGCCGAGTTCCAGCGCTGCTTCGGGATTTCCCCGGGTGCCTACCTGATCCGCCGGCGCATGGACGAGGCCCGCTACCTGCTGCGGCACCGGAACCTGGCCATCGCCGAGGTGGCCGGACAGGTCGGCTACCCGGACATCTTCCAGTTCTCGCGGATGTTCCGGCGCGTCGTCGGCACAAGCCCCGGCGCCTACCGGCGCGGCGGTGCCGGGGATGTCGCCGGGGCTTGACTTTTGCCCCGCGCCTGCCTAGGTTGCGCATTGTCGCCGCCGCATCCGCCGACGCGGCCTGCCGATCCCGAGCCGCCACAAGAAGGAGATTTCCGCACATGAAACGTCACGCCCTTGCCGTCACTGCCGCAGCCGGTGCTGCGGCGCTCCTCTGCGCCTGCCAGAGCCCCCGCCAACAACGCCTCGACCGGGCCCGTTCGATCGAGTCGCTGCGCCTCCAGGAGGAGCAGCTCAACCGCATGAGCGGCTCGATGCGCGACGTCCAGGAACAGTATGGCGCCACCGTCCAGCACATCACCTCGCTGCAGGGG
>CAZBDL010000132.1:0-8438 GCA_964490525.1 uncultured Victivallales bacterium
CACCACGCCGGACGATGCCGTCGCGGCACCACCGCCAGCAGGCCTGCGATCACCGTCAGCATCCAGGCATACTGCCAGCGGAAATGGCAGAACAGGTCCAGCCGCCAGTCCAGCCCCCCCAGCCAGGCCAGCACGGTACACAAGCACACCCCCAGGCCCAGCTCCGCCGGCAAGTCCGACCACGGGCGACGGCGCAGCAGCGCACTCCGAACCCGGCCCCAGCCCCCAGGACCGCTTGAGGCGGGCCGCGCCGACGCGCGAACTTCGCAATCAGGCATCATCATCCCGTCCTCCGCTGGCCTCGGCCAGGCCATGCGCCGGGAATGCGCTCCCCGGCACGAAAACCATAGCCCGGATCACGGCACGCCGCAACAGCCGACGCCGGCCGCAACGTTCAACACTCAACGTTCAAGGGGAAGAAGGGGGCATTGGTCGCTGGGCGTTTTCATGTCAATCCCATGATGAGGCGATTCGCGACTGCCCTTCACCGCCCTTCACCGCGCGACGCAAGGGCGAAACTGCCGCAAGCCACGAAATGCGGCCATCAGCCCAGTTGTTCTTACCAGTAAGAATAATTTGAACTCATTATGACCGCCATTATTGGGCAGGTTATTCTTACCAGTAAGACGCATCGACCCGGCCGTGCCCGCCCATGGATGTCGTCTCGCGCAGCCCCGGGAGGCCCCGGAAGCGCAGGCGTCCGACCGATGGTGGACAGGCGTGGGGATTGGGCGCAGTCGCCTGGCCTGCCGGTTTCGCCGGAACCGGCCGACATGGTGGCGTCGTCCGTGCCGACGCTACCTTCCGGAGTTGCGGAAAGCGCCGGGGGTGTGGCCGGTGACGAGCCTGAACTGGCGCATGAAGTGGAAGAGGTCGCGGTAGCCGACGGCGTCGGCCACCTCCTTGATGGGGCAGCCCCGAAGGAGCATTTCCTTGGCCGTCGACATGCGCAAGGTGACGAGGAATTCCTTCGGGCTGCGGCCGGTGTGAACCTTGAAGAGATGGCGAAAATGGGTGACGCTGAGGTTGGCGGTGGCGGCGCATTCCCGGATGGAGAGGTCGCGGCGATATTCGACCCGCATCCAGGCGAGCGTCCGTTCGACCGCACGGAACGCGGCACCGTGCCGACGGCCCGCCTGACCGCAGCGGTACAGGCTGAGGGCCATCTCGAGGAGGACATTCTTCCGTTCAAGAATGGCTCCGCGGTCCTCTCCCGACATCAGGGCCTGGAGCCGCCGCCAGGCGGCGGCGACAATCGGGGCGCCGCCGGGAATGACCGGTTGGTCGCGGGACAGGATTCCGACGGCGGAAAGCCGATCCGCTTCTGGCCCGCCCCAGACGATGAACCGGGTTTGCCACTCGCGCCACGGTTGGTAGCGGTGGGGAACCTCGGGGAAGACCAGGATGGCCGCATCCTCGGGAACCGGGACAACGCCGGCCCCGGGCCCGGCCAGGCCCCCTTCCCCGCGCTCGACGGCGACGACGGCATGCAAGCCGAGGATGCGCAGCGCACCAGACCCGACGTTGCCGTCGCGGGAACGGCCGATGCGATCGACCCACAGCCCCATGTCCCGTTCGGCGGCAAGGGGCGTACGGAAACGGTCGGCATGGACGATGCGGGGGGCGTATTTCATCGTTTTCTTCATAATGTCGCCGTTTTCGCCATTGATGGGGGATTGATTGCGGGTGTAAAATAGCCGCAGCAAAAGCATTATTCCAGAGATGATGGATCGTCGAAATATAAATATGGAAAGGGCCTTTCGATGACCGAACGCGAACGCATGGTGGCAGCGCTGACCTTCGGAGCTCCGGACCGCATCCCGATGGATCCCGGGCATGGGCGGAAATCGACCCGGGAGCGCTGGCATCGCGAAGGATTGCCGGAGGCGGTGGCCGACATTCCTGAGTTTGCCTATCGCCAGGCGGGAGGAGCGCTGCCCTGGCCGCGAGGCGGCCCCGGCTTTCGGGTCGATGAGCGGATGATGCCACACTTCGAAGAGAAGGTCGTCGAGCGGAAGGAGGACTCGCAGATCGTGCAGGACTGGAAGGGGAACCTGTGCGAGATCGGCAACGAGTTCACCGTCGAATACCTGCGCCACGCGATCGACTTCGTGACGCGGCGCTGGATCAAGTGTCCGGTGGAAGACCGGGCAGACTGGGTGGAGATGAGGCGGCGCTATGACCCGGATACTCCCGAACGGCTGCCGGAGGACGCGGCGGCCCTGGGGGCGGCGCTGGCGGAACGTGATCACTGCGTGGAGATCCATCTATCCGGGGCGTACTGGCAGTTGCGGGAATGGTGCGGGTTCGAGGGGCTGTCGATGATGTTCTACGACAACCCGACACTGGTCCAGGAGATGCTGGAATTCTGGCGCGACTACGTGTTGCGGCTGCTGGAACGGACCTTCGCGCACTGCGTCCCGGACATCGTGCACATCTCCGAGGACATGGCGTTCAAGGGATTCGCGATGCTGTCGCCGACGATGGTGCGGGATTTTCTGTTGCCGGTGTGGAGCGCGTGGGGCGAGGCCATCCGGCGGGCGGGGGTGCCGATCTATGCGATCGATTCGGACGGCTTTGTCGGCGAGCTCATCCCCCCGTGGATCGAGGCAGGGATCAACGTCTGCGATCCCATGGAGGTGGCCGCCGGCAACGATCTCCCCGCGCTGCGTCGGCAGTTCGGACGGGCGATGGCCTTCCGTGGCGGGATCGACAAGCGCGAGATCGCCCAGGGCGGACGCCGGATCGTGGACGAGATGGCGCGCCTGCAGCCGGTCATCGACGACGGCGGCTACATTCCGGGTTGTGACCATGGCGTGCCGAGCGATGTCTCCTGGCCCGACTACGTCCGCTACACCGCCCTGCTGGCCAAGGCCACCGGTTGGTGAGCGAGCAAGGCGGCGCGCCTGGCCTGCTTGCTTGCGCGTTGCGCGCAGGCGACCCGCACGCCGCCACGGGGGGAAGGCTCATCGTTGACGCAATGGGTGAGGAATCCCGGCGACGATGATGCGGTGGCCTTGGCGCGCGCGGCGGGACGGTATAGGTTATGGGCTTTTCAGCCAGCCCGAGGATGAAGAAAGACGCCGATGCCGGAAGCCGCCGCCAGCCGTCGCGAGATCACGCAGCGTTGCCGCCGCCTGGTGGTGAAGGTGGGGACGCGCCTGCTCACGGACACGGCCCGGATCGCCCCGTTGGTCGCCCAGCTCGCGCGGCTGCGCGAAAGCCGCGGCCTACAGGTCTTGCTGGTCTCGTCGGGGGCCGTCGGCATTGGCCTCAAGACCCTGGGCCTGGGGCGACGTCCGTCCCGGCTGGCGCAGATCCAGGCTTTGGCCGCGCTGGGCCAGAACAAGCTCATGGCCCTCTACGACCAGGAGGCGGTGAAGCATGGCTTCCATGCGGCCCAGCTCCTGCTCACCGCCGAGGACCTGAAGGACCGGGAGCGCCACCTGAACGTCAGCAACTGCATCAACGCGCTCTGGGCGCAGGGCTTGCTACCGGTGGCCAACGAGAACGACTCGGTCTCGGTTTCGGAGATCGTCTACGGCGACAACGACACCCTGGCGGCGATGCTCGGAGTGATGCTGCGGGCGGACCTGACGGTGATCCTGACGACGGTCGACGGGCTGCACGACCGGCGGTCGGACGGCACCCTCGGTGAACGCATCCCGATCGTGCGCGGCGGCATCGCCGCCCTGCATGGCCTGGCCGCCGGCACCGACGACCGCACCTTCTCGATTGGCGGCATGGTCACCAAGCTGCGCGCCGCCGAGGCCGTGACCGGGGCGGGCGAGGCCCTGTGGATCGCCGACGGCCGCGCCCCTGACACCCTGTTGCGCATCTTCGCCGGCGAGGATGTCGGCACCCTTTTCCTGCCTCCGGCCGGTCGCCGGAGCCACATGCAATCCCGCAAGCGCTGGCTGCACTTCTTCACCCGGCCCGCCGGGCGCGTCACGATTGACGACGGGGCTGCCGCCGCCCTGCGCCGCAAGGGCCGCAGCCTGCTGCCTTCCGGAATCACGGGCGTCGAAGGCGAGTTCCGCCGCGGCGACGCCATCGAGATTTGCACAATGGACGGCACCGTCGTCGCCCGTGGCCTGGCCAACTATGCCGCCGCCGAGGTCAGCCTCATCCGCGGCCGCAGGAGTGCCGCCATCCCCGCCCTGCTTGGCCATGATGGCGATGAGGAGATGGTCCACCGCGACAATCTCGTCCTCGTCTCCGGCGAAAGCCCGGGCGAGGCATGAACGGACGTCCGGGCCAGCATGGGACGGCTGGCCGCGGCCGCATCGGCACGGCATCGACAACCTTCGCAATGCCCAGGAGAAATCCCCCATGGCGCCCAAGAGCATGAAGAACGCCTCCCCGACCCCGGACGAGATCCGTGCCGGCATCTTGACGATGGGGGAGAAGGCCAAGCTGGCCTCCCGCCACCTCGCCACTTTACCGACGCAGGCCAAGGACGCCCTGCTGATGGCGATGGCGGACGAGCTTGAGCACGAATCGGAGTCGCTGATCGAGGCGAATGCCCGCGACCTGGCCGCGGGGGCGGAGGCCGGGCTCTCCGCGGCGATGCTTGACCGCCTGCGGCTGGACGCCCGGCGCATCGGGGCGATGGCCGACGGTCTGCGCGAGGTCGCCGCCCTGGAGGATCCGGTCGGGCGCATCCTTTCGACCTGCATCCGCCCCAACGGTCTAGCCATCGAGAAGATCTCCGTCCCCATCGGCGTGATCGGCATCATCTACGAGTCGCGCCCGAATGTCACCGTCGATGCCGCCGGCCTGTGCCTGAAGGCGGGAAACGCGGTAATCCTGCGCGGCGGCTCCGAGGCGATCCACTCCAACCTGGCTCTGGCCCATTGCCTGAACCGGGCTGGACTGGGGCACGGGCTGCCCGACGGAGCCATCGGGCTTGTCCCCTGGACCGACCGCACGGCCGTCACCGCGATGCTCCGCCTCGACACGCACATCGACCTGATCATGCCGCGCGGCGGCGAGGCCTTGATCCGGGCGGTCGTCGAGCAGTCGACGATTCCGGTGATCAAGCACTACAAGGGGGTGTGCCACGCCTATATCGACGCCGAATGCGACCTCGGCCAGGCCCTGGCCATCACCGAGAACGCCAAGTGCCAGCGTCCCGGCGTATGCAACGCCCTCGAAACCCTGCTCATCCACGCCGACATCGCCGGGCAGTTCGCTCCCGCCGTCGCCGCGCGCCTGCTGGCCCGCGGCTGCGAACTTCGCGGCGACGACGCCTTCCGCGCCCTGGTCCCGGAGGCCAAGCCGGCCGCCGAAGCCGACTGGTTCGAGGAATACCTCGACTTGGTCTTGGCCGTACGCGTCGTTCCGGACCTGACGGCGGCGATCGAGCACATCAATGCCTATGGCTCGCACCACAGCGATGCCATCCTCACCACCAATCCACAGCATGCGGAGCGCTTTCTGGCGGAAGTCGATTCCGCCGCCGTCTATGTCAACGCCTCGACCCGGTTCACGGACGGCGGGCAATTCGGCATGGGGGCGGAGATCGGGATCAGCACGGACAAGCTCCATGCCCGGGGCCCGATGGCCCTGCCGGAGCTGACCACCTACAAGTACAAGATCCGGGGCAGCGGCCAGGTCCGGGAATGATCGCGCCGGGTCTCGTCGCCGGCGGCCGTGCCTGGGTGCAGCTGACCTTCCTGGCGGCCTGCCTGCTGACCGTCCTCTTCATCTTCCGCCGACCCTACCTGTACGTCCGGATGGGGCGCCGGCACATCCGCCTCGAGACCTATTTTCTGGGGGCGCTGCTGGCGCCGGCGATCCTCATCCTCTCCGGGCTGGTCACGGTTGGCCAGGCCGCCCACGGCCTGCGCGGCGGCGGCGGACTGAATCCGCTCGGCATCCTCGCCCTGTTCCTGGCGATGGTCTTCATGAGCATCTTCCTGGACATCACTGGCTTTTTCGAATACTGCGCCCGGGTGGCCCTGCGCGTGGCGAAGGGGAGCGGACGCCGCCTGTTCTTCACGATGTATGCGGCGGTGTCGGTCCTCACGGTGTTCACCTCGAACGACATCATCATCCTGACCTTCACGCCCTTCATCTACTACTTCACGCGCAGCGCCGGGGTCGACCCGAAGCCCTATCTGATCGCCGAGTTCTTCGCCGCCAACACCTGGAGCATGATGCTGTACATCGGCAATCCGACGAACATCCTGCTGGCAAGCGCCTTCGACGTCAAGTTCGCCACCTATTTCCTGTGGATGCTCCTGCCGACCGTGGTGGCTGGCGCGGTCAATCTAATGCTGCTTTACGCCTTGTTCCGCAAAGAGATCGACCATCCGCTGAGGATCGACACAGACCTCGACCCGATGGCGGCGATCACCGACCGGCGCGGTGCGCTTTTCGGGTTGTGTCTGCTCGGCACCTGCATCGCGGCGCTGGCCATCGCCCCATGCTGGCGGCTCGAGATGTGGACGGTCGCCTTAGTCTTCGGCCTGGCGCTGCTGGTCCTGCTCGCCGCCCTCGACGTCACGGTCGCGACGCGTCGCCGCATCGTCCTCCAGGAGCGTCGCTATCTGCTTCCCCCCACGCTCCGGCGCATGCCGTGGTCGGTCGTCCCCTTCCTCCTGTCGCTGTTCGTGACGGTCGAGGCGTTGCGCCTCTACGGGGTTACCGCGGCCATCGGCGAGGCTCTGGCGGCCCTGTCCGGCGGCTCCGGCGCGGCCACGGTGGCGCTCTTCGGGACCCTCTCGGCGCTCGCCGCCAATGTCCTGAACAACATTCCGATGACGGTCGCCTTCGTGCCCATCACCGCCTGCGTTCCGGGCGAGCATCTGCTGCCGGCCGCCCTCGCCACCGCGATTGGCTCCAATCTGGGCGCCAATCTCACCCCGATCGGGGCCCTGGCGGGCATCATGTGGATGAGCATCCTCAAGGGCTGCGGCCTGCCCCTCCCCCACCGGGAGTTCATCCGCTGCGGCCTGATCGTCACCCCGGCCGCCATCGCCGCCGCCCTCGGCGTCCTTGCCATCGAAGCCGTGGTCGCCGGGACGCTCCTGCATTAGCGCCGCGGATGGGGTGGCGCAGGCTTGCCAACGGAGGTTGCGATGGTATGTTCCGGAGAGCGTCGCACCGCTCCCTGCAGACCCGTTGCCGACGGCCGCAGGTGGATGCTCCGCCACCCCCCCAACGGATCCCATGAAGTCGCCCTTGCTGCTATTGCCCGGGTGGGGCCTTGCCATCGACGCCTATCCGGACCTGGGGCATGACCGGGCCGTAGATTATGGCCTCTTTGGCGAAGCCCCGGCGTTTCCCTTTGCCGATCCCGGCTCCGGCCTGTGCCGCCTGCTGCCCCGGGGCCAAGTGGAGCCCCTGGTGCTGCTGGGACATTCCCTGGGCGCGCTGTTGGCGCTGAAGCTGGTCGCCCAGCTGCCGCCGGGACGGATCCGCGCACTGGTCCTGATCGCAGGCTTTGCCCGGTTCACCGACGATGGCGTCGGCTGGCCAGGGCAGCCCGTTGCGGCAGTGGACGCCATGATCGGCCGTCTCGCAGAAGATCCGGCGGCCGTGCTGCGCAGCTTCCTGCGCCGGGCTGCTGATCCCGAACGCCATGCCCTGCCCCCGCCCCCGGCATTGCGGCCGGAGGCCCTTGCGGCGGGTCTCGTCGCCCTTCGGGAGACGGATCTGCGCCCCGGCTTGGCGACCTGTGCCGCGCCTGTGCTGCTACTCCATGGCACAGCCGACCGCATCGTACCATGGGCCCAGGCGGAGCGTCTCGCCGGGATGCTGCCGGATGTACGACTCGTCGGTGTCGCAGACGCCGGGCACCTGATCCCTGTGACCCGCCCGGCGGCATGCCGTCACGCCATCACGGAGTTCCTGCATGGCCTGCACTGAACGCGTTGCCCGGAACTTCTCACGCGACCCCGCGGCCTATCATCGCCAAGCCGGGGTGCAGCGCCGTGTCGCCGCCACCCTGGCCCGGCGACTCGCGGCAGACAGCGCCAGACACCCGTTGCCTGGGCGCATCCTTGAACTTGGCTGTGGCACCGGCTTCCTCTCTCGCCACCTTGCCAGGCTCTGGCCGGAGGCCGACCTGACGGTCACCGACATCAGCCCAGCGATGCTCGCCTTCTGCCAGGATCGCCTGCGGCCCGTCGCCCGCCGCCGGCCCGGAGCGCTGCGGTTCGTCCTCTGCGACGCCACCCGCCCCCTGCCCGGCGGCCCCTACGACCTGATCGCCGCCAGCCTGATGGCGCAATGGATCCCCGACCTTGCGGCGCTCCTGCGCCAATGGCGCGCCCGGCTGCGTCCCGGCGGGGGCATCGCCCTGAGCACCCTGACGGCCAAGACCTTCGCCGAGATCCGCGAGCGCTTCGCCGCTGCGGATGTGCCCTTCCCCTCCCCGGCCATGCCCGGGCGAGAGGACCTGGCGGCCGCCATTGCCGCGGCCGGGTTCC
>CAZBDL010000133.1:0-8405 GCA_964490525.1 uncultured Victivallales bacterium
GTCGGGGGTCGGGGTTGAATGTTCGATGTTGTCGGCCTTGATTCTTTTCCCTGTTCCCATCGAGGACGAGGACGAACTCCGGCAGCCCACTGCGCAAGATGGTCTTTCGGTTCCAACGTTGAGCGTTAAGCTCCCCGGCTGGCATTTCCCTGCCGTGGCTAATATATTTGCGCCATGGAACTGATGGATAAGGTGCGGATTCTCTCTGGGGCGGCCCGGTATGACGTCTCGTGCGCCTCCAGCGGCAGCCGCCGCCGGCCCACGCCCGGGGGGCTGGGCGACGGCGCCGCCAGCGGCATCTGCCATAGCTGGTCGGCCGATGGCCGTTGCGTCTCCCTCCTCAAGATCCTCCTCAGCAACCGCTGCGCCTTCGATTGCGCCTACTGCGTCAACCGGCGCAGCAACGACCTTCCCCGGGCCGCCTTTACTCCCGAGGAGGTCGTCCGCCTGACCCTCGACTTCTACCGGCGCAACTGCATCGAGGGCCTGTTCCTCAGCTCCGGTGTCGACGGCGGTGCCGATGCGACTGTCGAACGGATGATCCGCATCGCCGCCGACCTGCGCCGCATTCATCGCTTCAACGGCTACATCCACCTGAAGATGATTCCCGGCGTCTCCCCCGAGCTCGTCCGCCGCGCCGGCCTCTTCGCCGACCGCCTCAGCGTCAACATCGAGCTGCCCAGCGAATCCTCCCTCTGCGCCCTGGCCCCGGAGAAGAGCCGCCGCGGCATCCTCGGGCCGATGACCGCGATCGGGGAGGGGGTCGCCGAATACCGTGTGGCGCGCCGAGGACGGCAGCGCCCGCCCCCCTTCGCCCCCGCCGGACACAGCACCCAGATGATCGTCGGTGCCAGCCCGGAAAGCGACCGGCACATCCTCTCCTTGGCCGAAAGCCTCTACCAGTCCTTCGCCCTGCGCCGCGTCTACTATTCGGCCTACTCGCCGGTCAACGCCGATGTCCGCCTGCCCGTCCCCGGCGCCATGCCGCCCCTGCTCCGCGAGCACCGCCTCTACCAGGCCGACTGGCTCCTGCGCCACTATGGATTCCGCTCCGATGAGGTCCTCTCCCCCTCCCAGCCCCAGCTCGACCTCGACCTCGACCCCAAGGCCGGTTGGGCCGTCGCCCATCCCGAATGGTTCCCCGTCGACCTCGCCAACGCCTCCCTCGAAACTTTGCTCCGCGTCCCCGGCATCGGCGTCGTCTCCGCGCGACGCCTCATCGTCGCCCGCCGCGCGGCGCCGCTGCGCTTCGAAGACCTCAAGACGCTCGGCGTCGTCCTCCGTCGCGCCCGCCATTTCATCGTCCTGCGCGGACGCCGCCCCGACGGGCTGCCCACCCTTGCCGAGCCCGACGCGCTGCGCCAGGCCCTGGTGGCCGACGAAGCCCCCGTCGCCGGCATGATCCAGCCCGACCTCTTCACCCAGGATTGCCCCGACCGCTACTCCGCCGCCCGCTGACGGCGAATGCACCTTCACCACGAAGGACACGAAGAAGGGCGGGAAAGCTCAACGCCCAACGTTTAACGCGTAACGCTCAGGGGAAGCGGCGGGCAACTGCGAAATACGCGAATGGCGCGAAAATAAACATGAAATTAGGGAGAAATTGGGGACGTTCCGCACTAATCCTTAAACGAAAGATATTTGCAATAAAATTATGACATTTTCTTCGGGGCCGACTTGGGCCGTCCCCGGTGCCGCGGGCTCAGCCGTCCGCAGACCTTTGCGGTGCGCGCCAGGAACACGTCATCGCCAACGGCCAGGGACGTTCCGCCGAAGCGAGCCGCATCCTCTTCCCAGCGTTCCTGTTCGCTCAGCAGGTGACGGCGGTAGGCCAATTGCCGTTCGCGTTCATTCCTTCCCATCTCCCTGTAGGCGACGAGGGTTGAAGGCTTGACCAGAATGTCATCGGCGCCGTTGACGTAGGCCCGGGCGCTTGACCAAGGATAATCCCATGGCGCCTGGCAACGATGGGCGGCAACGGGATTGCGCTCGATGTACCGCCCGAGCCTGGCAAGATAGCCCTGTTTCTGCACGGTCATGCTCCTGAACCGCCCCTGCCATAGGGTTCCGGCTCCCCCATGCCGCTTTCGCCAATGGCGGGTGAACATTTCGCAGGACTTGCCGATGAACTGGGTCAGGTGCCCAACCTGCAGGGCCTCGACAGCCAGATGGAAGTGGTTGTCCATGATCACCCAATGGTGGATGTTCAGGGGAAGGTCTCGTCGATGGCGGGCGAACAGTGACAGCAGCACCTGCTTGTCGTCATCGTCCGCGAAAACGGGCAGGAGGTTGTGGGCACGGTTGATGACATGGAAGATGCCTTGTCCGAGGCGGGAGCGGGGGATTCTGGCCATGGGGTGACCTCGTGGTTTATGGGAGGAAAAACTGCATAATTTAAATATAACAATATGAAATGCAAATAGATGTGCGGAATGTCCCCAATTATTATGGGCAGGTGTGGCGGCGGCGGCGGGGACGTGGTATGGTGGGGGTGGGGACGGGGAGGTGGCGCATGGGCGTCGTGGGCGATTGCGGGCCGGGCGAGGAGCAGGGCGATGGCGGACGGATCACGCAGGGCGGTGGTGCTGCTGAGCGGCGGGCTGGACTCGGCCACGGCGCTGGCCGTGGCGCGGCGCGACGGCTTCGCCTGCCATGCGCTCAGCTTCGCCTATGGTCAGCGCCACCGGGTCGAACTGGATGCCGCGCGCCGGGTGGCGTCGGCGGCACATGTGGCGGAGCATGTGGTGGTCGAGTTCGACCTGCGGCAATGGGGCGGCTCGGCGCTGACCGATCCGGACATCGCCGTCCCCAAGGCGGGCGTCCGCCCCGGCATTCCCGTCACCTATGTCCCCGCACGCAACCTGATCTTTCTGTCGTTTGCCGTCGCCTGGGCGGAGACCCTGGGGGCGCGCGACCTGTTCCTCGGGGTCAATTCGATCGACTATTCGGGCTACCCGGATTGCCGTCCGGCGTTCGTCCAGGCTTTTGCGGAATGCGCCCGCCTGGGGACGCGGGCGGTGGACGAGGGCTGGGGCTTCACGGTGCATGCGCCGTTGCAGGCGCTGGACAAGGCCGCGATCATCCGGCTCGGGGTGTCGCTCGGCGTCGACTACGCCCTGACCCACAGTTGCTATGATCCGGACGCGGCGGGGCGACCCTGCGGCCGCTGCGACAGTTGCGAACTGCGCCGGCAGGGCTTTGCCCGGGCCGGCCTTCCCGACCCGGCCCTGGCGCAGGGCATTTGACGAAACCGGGTTGACGCCGTTTATTGCGCGTCCACTGCGTCGGCCGCCTTGCCGGTGGGCGCGAGGCCCCGCCGTCGCGCGACGAGCCAAGGCGGGCACCGCGAGGACGAACGCGAAGCCTCGTGCAGCGTAGGAGCCCGTCCGCCAGTTGGCGGACGGGCGAACCTCTGTCTCCCGAAGAACCGAACCACGGACGAACCGGAGACGGCGGTTGTCTCATCATGATTGAGCCAGGTGACCCATAACCCCCAAGGAAGCAGTTCCATGAAGATGTCGCGAATGGTCGGGCGGACGTTGCGGGAGGACCCGCGCGACGCGAAGACGGCGAGCCACCGGTTTCTTCAGCGCGGTGGCTATGTCCGGCCGGTATCGGCCGGCATCTACTCCCTGCTGCCCCTCGGCAAGCGGGTTGTCGCCAAGGTCGAGCGGATCATCCGCGAGGAGATGAACGCGGTCGAGGGGCAGGAGGTCCTGATGCCGGTGGTGCTGCCGGCCGAGCTGTGGCAGGAGTCCGGGCGCTACGCCAGCGTCGGGGCCGAGTTACTCCGCTTCAAAGACCGCAACGACAAGGAGATGCTCCTCGGCATGACTCACGAGGAGGCGGTCGTCCATCTGTGCCGCAGCGAGGTCAACAGCCACCGCCAGCTGCCGGTCATGCTCTATCAGATCCAGACCAAGTACCGCGACGAGGCGCGGCCCCGCGCCGGCCTGATCCGGGTGCGCGAATTCACCATGAAGGACGCCTACTCGTTCCATGCGGACGACGCCTGCCTGGACGGCTACTATCCGCGCGTCCACGCCGCGTACGAGCGCATCTTTCGGCGGGTGGGCCTGCCCGCGGTGCTCTCGATCGAGTCCGACTCCGGCTTCATGGGCGGCAGCGTCTCGCACGAGTTCATGGCTCTGGCGGAGTGCGGGGAGGATACGTTGTTCGTCTCGCCGGACGGCAGCTACCGGGCCAACCGGGAGGTGGCGGTGGCGGCCTGGGACTACGGGCCGCAGGTGGCGCCGCAGCCCCTGGAGAAGGTGGCCACGCCGGGGAAGACGAGCATCGAGGAGGTGGCGGCCTACCTGGGGCTGTGCCCGGCGGACACCGGCAAGGCGGTGTTCTACCTGGACGGCGACGGCGCCCTGGTCTTCGCGATGATCCGCGGGGACTTCGAGGTGAACGAGGCGAAGCTACGCAACCACTTGCGGAGCAAGGATCTGAAGTTTGCCGACGACGCCCGGATCCGGGCCTGCGGGGCCGAGCCGGGCTACGCCTCGCCGCTGGCCCTCGACCCCGCCAAGGTGCGCATCGTCGTCGACGGCTCCGTCGCCGCCTCCGCCCGCCTGGTCGTCGGCGCCAACGAGCCCGACCACCACTTGCGCAACTTCAACCTGGCTCGCGACCTGCCCGGGGCGGAGGTCGTCGACATCGCCTGCGTTCGTGAGGGCGACCCGTGTCCGCGCACTGGTCAGCCCCTGCAGCTGCGCCGTGGCATCGAGGTCGGCAACATCTTCAAGCTCGGCACGAAGTACTCCGCCGCCATGCATTGCCTGTACCTCGACGCCGAGGGCAAGTCCCGGCCGATGGTCATGGGCTGCTACGGCATCGGCGTCGGGCGCACCATGGCTTCGGTGGTCGAGCAGTGCCATGACGAGTATGGCCCCGTCTGGCCGGTGTCCATCGCCCCCTACGAGGTGCAGGTCTGCGCGGTCAATCCCGACAAGGCGGGGGTGCGGGCCGAGGCCGACGCGCTCTACGCCGAACTGCAGGCGGCGAGCCTCGAGGTCCTCTACGACGACCGTGGCGAGGCCCCCGGCTCGATGTTCAGTGACGCCGACCTGATCGGCGCCCCGTTCCGCCTCACCGTCTCGCCGAAGACCCTGGCCGCCGCCCAGGTCGAGTTCAAGCGCCGCGGTGCCAAGGACCGTGAGATGCTGCCCCGCGCGGGAGCCGTCTCCGACCTCGTCGCCCGCGTTGCCGCGGAGCGTGCGAAGTTCGCGTGACGCCATTCGACACCCGGGGAAAGCGGGCTATACTATGCGGGAAGCAGACGACGGTTTCCCGCCCGGCTAGTCCGGGCGGTTTTTTTCGCAACGATTTTCCCCGAGAGAAAGGACAGTGACGTCATGGCCATCTCCGTACTGGTCGGGACCCAGTGGGGTGACGAGGGCAAGGGCAAGATCATCGATGTGATGACCGAGAACGCCGACCTGGTGGTGCGCTTCCAGGGCGGCAACAATGCCGGGCACACGGTGGAAATCGGCAAGGAGAAGTACGTTCTCCATCTCATTCCCTCCGGCATCTTCCGGCCCCCTGCCCGGTGTGTGATCGGCAATGGCGTGGTGGTCGATCCGCTGGCCCTGGAGAAGGAGATCCGCGACCTTCAGCAGCGCGGCATTGAGGTCACTCCGGAGCGCCTGATGGTCTCCGACCGGGCGCACCTGATCATGCCCTATCACCGCCTGGCCGACGCCCTGCACGAGGCCAGCCGCGCCCCCGGGAAGAAGATCGGCACGACCCAGCGCGGCATCGGCCCGGCCTATGCCGACAAGGTCTCGCGGATCGGCATCCGTGCCTTGGAGATGCTCGACCCCGCCCGGCTTGAGCGGCGCTTCCGCGAGCAGGCCGTCGCCTACCATGACCTGCTCGCCAATGCCGGCCTGCCGCCACTCGACGTCGATGCCGAGACGGTCCGCCTCCTCGCCGCCGCCGCCTTCCTCGCCCCCTACGTGACCGACACCGCCCTGGTCGTCAACCGTTATGCCCGCGAAGACCGCAGCATCCTCTTCGAGGGGGCGCAGGGGATGTGGCTCGACGTCGACTATGGCACCTATCCGTATGTCACCAGCAGCAACACGGTCGCGGCCGGGGCGAGCACCGGCTCGGGGCTTTCCCCGAAGTACATCAACGAGATCGTCGGCGTCGTCAAGGCCTATGCCACGCGCGTTGGCGAGGGGCCCTTCCCGACCGAGCTGGACAATGACGAGGGTGAGGAACTGCGCCGCATCGGCCGCGAATTCGGCGCGACCACTGGACGGCCACGCCGTTGCGGCTGGTTCGACGCCGTCTCGGCGCGCTACTCCTGCATGGTCAACGGCGTCGACATTCTTGCCGTCACCAAGCTCGATGTCCTCGACACGCTAGCCGAGATCAAGGTCTGCATCGCCTACGAGATCGACGGGGTGCGCACGGAGACGATGCCTGCCGACACCGAGGCGATCGCCCGCGCGGTGCCGGTCTACACGTCCTTTCCGGGATGGCAGGCGCCGACGACGGCGGCCCGGTCGTTTGCCGAATTGCCGGCGGCCGCGCAGGATTACTTGAGCAAGATTGCGGCCTTGGTCGATGCGGAGATCGGCATCATCTCGGTCGGCCCCAACCGGTCCCAGACCTTCTACGTTTGATGGCCGCCCCGGGCAGCCCGTTTTCCGGTGCCGCCGCAGTGACGCTGCGGCTGGACGGCCGCGAGGTTGCGGTGCCGTCCGGCGCGACCATCCTCGAGGCGGCGCGGATCCTGGGCATTGCCATCCCGACCCTGTGCCATCGCCAGGGCCTGCCGCCGTTCACCGCCTGCATGATCTGCGTTGTCGAGGTCGAGGGGGGCGGACGGCTGGTGCCGGCGTGCTCGGCGCCGGTCGAGCCCGGGATGTCGGTGCTGACGGCTTCCCCGGCGGTGCTGGCGGCGCGGCGCGCCACCCTCGACCTGCTGCTCGGCGAGCATGTCGGCGACTGCGATGGCCCCTGCCAGGGGGCTTGCCCGGCCGATCTCGACATCCCGGCCATGCTTCGGGCGGTGGCCGCTGGCGACCTGGCGGAGGCGGTCCAGGTCGTGCGGCGGCGGATCCCCCTGGCGGCGACGCTAGGCCGGGTCTGCCCGGCGCCCTGCGAGAAGGCCTGCCGCCGCGGCCGCCATGATGCCCCGGTGGGCATCCGCCTGGTGAAGCGCCGGGTCGGCGACGCCGCCCTCGCTGCCCCGCCCGCAAGATTGCCGCCGCCGCCGTCCTCCGGATCGTCCGTGGCGGTGGTCGGGGCTGGTCCGGCCGGCCTGGCCGCCGCCTGGTTCCTGCGTCAGCAAGGCCATGCCGTGACCCTGTTCGAGGCGGCGGACGCGCCGGGCGGCGGCCTGCGCCACGGGTGTCCGTGCGAGGTCCTCCCGGCCGATGTCCTTGCCCGCGAGATCGCCATGATCCTGGAGGCGGGAGTCGCGCTGCGCCTTGGCGTCCGGGTCGGCTCCGATGTCCCCTGGGACGCGCTGCGCGCGGACTTTTCCGCCATGGTAGTGGCAATCGGACAAGGCCATGGGAATCAAGAATTTGCGAGATTCTCAGGCATTGATGCCGGAGGTGGGGGGAGGGATCGCCATACCGGCGCGGCCAATGGCCTTCCGGGGGTCTTCCTGGCTGGTGACGCCTTGCGGCCGACCGGGCATCTGGCGGTGCGTGCCGTCGGCGATGGACACCGGGTCGCTGTCGCCGTGGATCAGTTCCTGGGCGGGCAGCCGGTGGTGGGGCTGCCGCAGCATTTCCATTCGCGGCTGGGCTCGGTCGAGGTCACCGAGATGGCGGAGCTGGTGAAGGAGGCCGCGCCCCGGTCGGCCGTGATGCCGTCGTCGTCGGATGGCGGGTTCACGGACGGGGAGGCGTCCGACGAGGCGGCGCGTTGCCTGCATTGCGACTGCCGCAAGGCGGCGTCCTGCCGTCTGCGCGAACAGGCCGAGGCTTGCGGCGCACATGCGCGGCGCCATGCTTCCGCGCGGTGTTCGCCGTTCACCCGCAACCTCACCCATCCGGAGGTCGTCCACGAACCCGGCAAATGCATCTGTTGCGGCCTGTGCGTGCGGATCACGCGCGCCGCCGCCGAGCCCGTCGGCATGGCCTTCTTGGGGCGTGGCAACGGCATGCGGGTCGCGCCTCCGTGCGGCGAAGACATGTCCGAAGCCCTGGGCGTGGCTGCCCGTGACTGTGTCGAGGCCTGCCCCACCGGCGCCCTCGCCTGGCGCCTGCCACCCCATGATTGATCATCCGCGAACTTCCTACGGCTAGGGCATCTCCATGGACAAGCTTCGCCAGGTCACGATGGGTGGGCACGAGGTCGCCATCCGGGGTGTCAATCTCGGTTCATGGCTGAACATCGAGGACTTCATGATCGGCCTCGACGGCACGGACTGGCAG
>CAZBDL010000134.1:0-8390 GCA_964490525.1 uncultured Victivallales bacterium
CCCCGCCACGGCCAGACTGCGCTGCCAGGCATCCGTGGCCGCGGCCAACGCCAGGCGGCAGAAGCGGTCCGCCCGGCGGGCCTCGCGGCCCACACCGGCTCCGGCCAGGGTCGCCTCGGAAACCGCCAGGCAGGGCAGCGGCGGGATGTCCCCGGGCAAGGTCCGGAGCGACGGTGTCGGCACCCGCCCCTCAGCCAGGGCCGTGGCCAGGGTCACCATGTCCTGCCCCGCCGCACTGGCCACGCCGCCCGCCAGGAGCGGGGCGGCGCACGGCCGCCGGACGGCACTGGACGCCCACGCCTGCCCATCCGTCCGGACCAGGACCAGGGCGGCATTGTTGCCCCCGAAGGCCAGGGAGGTGGACATGGCGCAGCGTCCGACCAGGGATGTCGGGCAGGTCACCGGGGCAACCGGGCAATCCGTGGCCGGGTTCCGATGCCCGGCGCTGGCGGGGATCCAGCCATCAAGCAAAGCCAGCCCCGTGAACACCGCCTCCAGACCGCCGGCGGCGCCCAGGGCATGACCCGTGTATCCCTTGGTGGAGAGGAACGCCACCTGCGGGCCGAAGACCCGCGCCAGGACCGCGGACTCGACCCGGTCGTTGTCCCGGGTGGCGGTGCCGTGCGCATTGACGAAGGCGATGTCGCCGGGCTCGACCTGCGCCTGGCCCAGGGCCGCGCGGATGGCGGACTCCAGGCCGCGGCCGTCAGGATCGGGCGCCGTCAAGTGGTGCGCATCGCAGGCGGCACCGAATCCCGCCAGAGCCAACCGCGGCACGACGCCACGCCGGGCGGCATGGCCGCAGGTCTCGAGCACCATCACCCCGGCCCCCTCCCCCAGATTCAGGCCGGCCCGGTCCCGGTCGAACGGGGCGCAGGGCTCGCCGCTCATCACTCCGAGCGCATGGAATCCCGCCAGCGGCACTAGGTTGAGCTCGTCGGCACCCCCGGCAATGGCCAAGTCGCAGAGGCCGCCGCGCAGCCAGGCGGCGGCAACCCCGATGGCGTCCGCCCCCGAAGAGCAGGCATTGACCACGGTCAGGCGCGGGCCGGCCACCCCCAGCAGGTCAGCCACCGCCTCCGCCAGGTTGGTGCGGAGAAAGGCCAGGACCGGAGCCAGCGATGGCGCGGCCTGCTCCCGGAAGCCACGATAGAACGGCAGGCTGTTGAGCTGGCTGGCGACCGTCGTGCCAAGGCAGACGCCAATGCGCCACGCCGTCCCGGGACGCTCGGGCAGTCCCGCCTGGGCCAGGGCCTCGGCGACCGCCTTCATCGCCAGGCTCAGGGTGCGCGACTGGCCGTGCGGCGGCGGCAACCCCGGCAACGCCTCCCCCACCATGAAGGCGGGCGCGGCCAGGGCGGGGGTCAAGCCAACCGGGGCCACGGGACACGGCGGCACGCCCCCTCGAAACGCGGCCCGGGACGCGGCAACATCACCCCCCGCGGCAGACACCGCCCCCAGCCCGGAAATCGCCAGGAGATCCGGGGTCACGAGCAGCCCTCCAGGTCACTTCCGGGCATGGGCCAGGACATAGGGGGCCAAAGTGCCGACCGTCCTGAAGATCTCTTTTCCCTGCTGCATCTCCTTGACGTCCAGCCCGTAGTGCCGCTGAAGCAGGACCACGATCTCGACCCCGTCGAGCGAGTCCAGGCCCAGACCCGCATCGCCGAACAGGGGGGTGTCGTCCCCGATGTCCGACGGCGTGACGTTCTCCAAGGACAAGTCGCGCACCAGGAGTTCCTTCAACTCCTGCTTTACCGACTCGAGGGTCATTGCGGCATCGGCATTGCTCACCGGCGGTCTCCTGCGGGGCTCGGGCCTCGGGCCTAGTGGACAGAAACAACCTTGCCATCCTGGCCAAAGGTCACGGCGCGGGTCCCAAAGCGGTTGATCCAATACGTCCAGGTCGCGCCCGTCAGCAACGGCGTGCGATGCTCGGGGGGATAGCCATAGGTCACCAGCACTGCCTCCCGGGAGATGCCCGGCACGACGGCGGCAACCCGGACGCATTCCTTCTCCTGGTCCGTGAAGCCGGCGGTCAGCTCGTCCAGCGTCTTGCCGGTGAAGAGCCGCGCCCGCAAGTCCTCGACCGTCTTCCCGGGATGGTATTTTGCCGCGAACGAGATGGTGTGGGTGATGCCGGAGGCGACGACCGTGAAGGTGATGCCGGCCCGTCGCCCGCCCTTGACCTCGATGCCGCGGACCTCGCTGCCCGCCGGGATCAGCGTGCCGACCTGATAGTTGATGCAGGACATGCGCTGGGGATGCTCGTACCACAGGTTGCACGCCGTGTAGAGCGCCCCGGAGGCCGGCGTCGCCTCGTCGGCCCGCACCGCGCATCCGACCGCCAGGAACGCCGCTGCCAGCATGCCCGCCCAGAGACTCCCGAACCTCATGATCCGACCCTCCTTGGTTGTGATGCCTCCCGCCTGGCGCCGAACGTCACCGGCTACGGGAACAACCCATAAGCTACCCGCAGATGCACCCAGCGTCAATCTCGCCCCCATTCATTGGCCCAGGCCCGGCTCAACGCCACACCCCGATCATCCTCGCCCCTGTCACCCCAGCGCATCGGGGAGGCCGCAGACCATGGCCGCGTTGATGCCGCCAAAGGCGAAGCTGTTCTTGAGGAACCGGGCAACCGGCTGGCGGCGAATTTCGCGGACATGGTCGAGCCCCTGGCAGTCGGGGGCGACCTCCGCCAGGTTGCGGGTGGGCAGCAGGATCCCCTCCCGCATCATCTCGACGGCGGCGATCAGCTCGATCGCGCCGGAGGCCCCGAGGGTGTGGCCGAGATGCCCCTTGAGGCTGCTCACCGGCACCGTCCCCTCCCCGAACATGCCGCGGATGGCGGCGGCCTCGGCGGCATCGCCCTGGGGCGTGCCGGTGGCGTGGGCATTGACATAGCTAATGTCCGACGGCACCAGGCCAGCCTCGGCGACGGCGGTTCCCATGCAGATGGCCATCGATGCCTCGTCGGACTGGCTGACATGCCGTCCGTTGCCGCAGGTGTGATAGCCGAGGATCTCCGCCAGGATGGGCGCCTGGCGGCGGCGGGCATGCTCGTATTCCTCCAGCACGAAGACGCCAGCCCCCTCGCCGCAGACCAGGCCGTCGCGCGCCGCATCGAACGGACGCGGCGTCTGCCCCGGCGCATCGTTGAAATGGGTGGAGCCAGCGTAGAGGATGTCGAAGGAGGCCGTGACCGTGGGGTGGATCTCCTCGGCACCGCCGCAGACGACCAGGTCCTGGCGCCCGCAGCGGATCAGGTCGTAGGCGGCACCCACCGCCTGGAGGCCGGAGGCGCAGGCCCCGGCGGTGGCCAAGACCACGCCCCGGACGCCAAGGAACTGGGCGACATTGAGGGTCACGGTATGGGCGATGCAGCGGAAGAACTCGGACGCCCCCAGCAAGGCATAGTCGTGGTGGGTGAAGAGGTTCTCGAAGGAATCGGTGGTCGCCTCCGGACTGCCGGTGGTCGAGCCCATGACGCAGCCGCAACGCAGGTTGTCGGGAATCCCGGCGGGGTCGAGGCCCGCCTGGGCCAGGGCCTGCTGCACCGCCTGCACGGCAAAGATGCTCATGCGGCTCATGGTGCGGCGGAACTGACGGGGAATCTGCTTCTCGTCGCGCAGCTCGGCCGGCGCACCGACCTGGCAGGCCAGGTCCCCATAGCGGTTCCAGTCCGGCATCCGCCGCGTCCCCCCCTACCCCGCCCGCAGCGTCGCCATCGTCGCCGCCACCGACCGCCCCAGGGGCGTCACCGCCCCGTATCCGACCATGACCACGCGCCTCATCGCCAAACCCCTTCCTTGTCTGACCGAAACATCGCTCCCCCCGGAACACCCGACGGACAGTCGTTACCATAGCCCCACATCCGCCAATGTGCATGCGCCGGCCCAGGACGGCGGTATGCCGGTTTCGCCGAAACCGGCACGGCACCCGACGGCGCCCGCGCCCCGCCTGCCGCCACCCCAAGGCGCTTTCGACGAAAGCGCCATACGGAACGCAGTCCTTGGTGTCGCCAGGCGGCAAGCTCCGTCTTCCCCGCCCTTCATCCCTTGGCGACGATATCCCGGAAGTCCTCCTTGCCGATGAGGTTGCGGCAGAGCAGGAAGGCCGAGGTCATGGCGCCGATGACCCCCGGCAGGATGGCGCACTGGCCCAATGCATAGAGGTTGGCGAAGGGCAGCCGCCCGGCCAGATTGAACTGTCCGAGCTTCTGCTTGATGCCGTAGGCCGCTCCGCCCGGCAGGGCCAGGGCGTCGCGATAGGTCAGCATCGAACTGCTGCCGAACAGCTCGAAGCGCTCGCCAACATCAGGTAGGCTGGCCGTCACCCGGCGCAGGATCGAGGCCGTCCGCTCCGCCTTGTAGCGGCCGTAGCCAGGAGGACGATGGCCCGGGCGCGATTCGGCCCAGGGCGCCATCCATTCGGCAAAGCTGACCTCGAGAATCGTCACCGCCTCGACCGGCCCCCGCGCCGTCTGCTCGCGGTTGCGCAGCAGCAGCACCGGGCCGTCCACCGTGGACGCCGTCCGCGCGGTCATCATCCGGTTCAGGTCAAGCTCCGGCAGGATCGAGACGATCGGCGCGGGCCCCGGCCCGCCATCCCCGCCTTGGCGCATGACCCCGTAGAGCGAGAAGAAGCCCGGGGAAAGCTCAAAACCGGCGACCCGTTCCTGGAAGGCCGGGGAGACCCTCGCCGTCTGCAGCAGCGTCAGGATGTGCTGGGGGTGCTGGGTCAGCAGGCAGAGGTCGGCGGACAGCGCCGTGCCATCGGTCAGGCGGAAGCGGCGGACGCGCCGGGCCTGGACCTCCTCCAGCGCGGCGATGGCGGTGCCGCAGCGGATGGACACCGTCGGCATGGCGAGCGCCGCCAGCAAGGCGTCGACGAAGGCCTGGCCGCCGTTCTCGACCCGCGCCAGGGAGTGGTGCAGGCCATGGGCCATGCGACAATGGTTGGCGAAGGAGATCTCGTCGGGACGGCAGCCATGGCACATGCAGAAGCCGCTCAGGATCGTCTGGGCCAGGGGCGCCCGGACCGTCTGGTCGAGGACGGCCTGCAGCGTCACCTCGTCCTCGTCGAGGATGGGCGGGGGCTGGTCGAAGCCGTCAATGCGCAACGTCGGGGTCAGGTCGACCACCCGCCGGAAGCGCGCGAAGAACTCGCCGATCCCCGTAGCGTCCGCCGGGAAGTCGCGGCACAGCTTGGCCTCCAGGGCGGGCAGGCCGCTGGGCACGACATAGCGCAGGCCCAGGCCGGGGACGATGATGTGATGGCAGTCGGCCGCCGGATAATGGATCGGGGTGATCGCCTCCCGGACGCCGAGGGCCCGGAGCATGCCGTCGAGGATGCCGTCGCCCCCCGGCAGGAAGCCGCCGGTGAAATGGAAGCCGACGTCGAAGGGAACGCCGCGCCGGGAGAACCGCGCCAGCAGGCCGCCGGGCCGCGGCGCCTGCTCAAGGATCAGGACCTTGGCCCCCCGCATGGCCAGCAGGCGGGCGGCGGTCAGACCGGCAATGCCGCTGCCAGCGACGATCACATCGACGTGTTCCATGCCCCTCCTCTGACGGTGCTGGCGTGGCTGAGCATAACGCCAAGCTTAGTGCATGTGGACATAAATGCAATGACATGCCAAGCGCAATCGTCCTCGGCTTGGTTCCTTGGGAGACAGAGGTTCGCCCGTCCGCCAGCTGGCGGACGGGCTCCTACGCTGCACCAGGCTTCACGTCGTGCTCGTCCTCGTGCTCGTCCTCGATTCTTTTCCCCTTTCCATCGAGTACGAGGACGAGAACCGTTCTCCACCTGCGGCGGTTCACTGAGGACGAGGACGATTCTGATTTGTCCGTGTCAACGTAACTATGAGATGATTAGTGGCGGTTGGCAACCCCCTCCCCGTCCCACTTGCGGCAGCGCCCGCCGCTCCGGCACATCACTTCGTTGCCGTCGGCCAGCTCAAGGATCTCACAACGGTTGGCGCAGTCCGCGCAGGCGAAGGCGCGCGGGACGACCGGGCGGGTAGCCGCCTCATAACCGCGGAAGCGCGTCGATGCCAGGCCGGCCCGTGCCGCCAGCAGCGCCGCCCCGTACGCCCCCATGACCATATGGTGGCGGGGAATCACCAACTCAGTCCCGAGCAGCTCGCGGAAGGCGCGCCGCATGCCGAGGTTGGCGCTGACCCCCCCCTGGAAGACGATCGGGGGCCGGATCTCCTTGCCGACGCAGACGTTGCCGAGGAAGTTCCGCGCCATCGCCAGGCACAGGCCCATGAGGATGTCTTCCTGGCGGTGCCCGACCTGCTGCTTGTGGATCATGTCCGACTCCGCAAAGACGGTGCAGCGCCCGGCGATGCCGGTGGGCGTGGCGGAGCGCAGGGCCCGCGCACTCAGCTCCTCGATGCCGAGGCCGAGGCGCAGCGCCTGCGAGTCGAGGAAGCTGCCGGTCCCCGCCGCACACACCAGGTTCATCGCGAAGTCGACCACCACCCCGTCCCGCACCACCGTCATCTTGCTGTCCTGACCCCCGATCTCGAAGATCGTCCGCACCTCCGGGTGCAGGTGGATCGCCGCCGCCGCATGGGCGGTGATCTCGTTCTTGACGACATCGGCGCCAAGCACGGCGGCCGCCAGGCGGCGGCCGCTGCCGGTGACCCCCACGCCCGCGATCCGCGCCCCCGCCGACAGCGCCTCGCGAATCTCGCCCAGGCCCCGCTGCAAGGCCGCGACCGGCGCGCCGTCCACCCGCCGCCAGGCCGCGCACCGCACCTCGCCGTCCGCCCCGACCGCGACCAGGTTGACGCTGATCGACCCGACGTCCACCCCGAGATGCACGTCCTCTCCGCTCATCGCCCGCGTCCCTTCTTCCGGCGCTCGTGCAGCAGATCCACATAGGCCTCCAGCCGGGTCGTCAGCCCAACCCGGCTGGTGTGCTCGTCAAAGGAGCATTCCAGGACCGGAATGTCCAGGGCCTCGCCGATGCGCCGCAGGATCGGCCGGACGCTGACCTCCGGCATGCAGCCGGAGGGGGCGACATGGATCACGCCGTCGTAGCCTTCCCGGGCGCAACGGACCGCGTAGGCGACCGAGGCCAGGGCATGCCCGCCCACGGGCGTCCCGAGGTAGGGGCGCGCCAGGCGGCGCAAGGCCCGGTGCCCGTGGTCGTTCCACAGCCCGAGATTGAAGATGTTGCGGATCTCGGCGCCGAACAGGAAGAAGTTGCGCAGCGCCACGCCCATACCGCCAAGTTGCTCCTCGATGTCCTGGTTAAGGAAGCGGTCGCGCAGGAGCGAGGCCTCGCCCAGCAGGCCGACGCGCAGGGGACGGCGCCCGGGATCCGTCGGCACCGCCCCGAAGCGGGCCGCGATGCCCCGCCGGAAGCGCCGGATCTCGGACACCGTCCGCGCCTCCCCAAGCTCCCGGATGGCCGCATCCATGACCCGGGTCGTGTCGCCGGGACAGGCCTCGCGAGCCCGGGTGTCCCAGGCCAGTTCCTCGAGCCGGTCGATGGCGAGGATCTTCTGCCGGGCGCGGCAGGCGCAGCACAGGCATGACCAGAGGGTCGGATCGAAGTGGCGGACGATCGGCGGCTTGATCCCGTCGTACCCCAGCCCGAAGATGAACAGCCGGAAGCCGCGCTCGTCGAGCAGCCGCTGCTGGAGCATCCGGTAGTAGCGCAACCGGCAAGGCCCCTGGCTGTTGACCATCACCCCGTATTCCACCCCCGCCATCGCCGCCTTGATGAAGTGCCCGGTCGCCGCCTTGAACGGCAGGCAAGCAAACTCCGGCGACGCCGCCACCCCCAACGCCAGGATCTCCGGCGTCGTGCAGGTGTGCGTCCAAGGCGTCACGCGCAGGCATTCCGCCGACGCCGCCAGCGCCAGCGCATAGTTCCCCCAGGGCTCAAAGGCCAATCCCGGCATGCCGTCCTCCGCGCGACCGCCGCGCCAGGCGCACTTCTACCCCCGCCCGACAGGAAATGCAAAGCCCCCGCCACAAACGCCAATACGCCCCCTGGCCATGAAGGCCCCCGCCGTTGTCCTCGCCCCCGCCCTACGGGCTTCCGACTTCGTCCGCCCCCTGGTGAACTTCCATCTTCGCCCTGCGGGCTTCGCCGGACAAGACGCCGGCCATGATGGCGGACACCGCAAGGACGAGCGAAGCTTCGTGCAAGGGAGGAGCCCGTGCGCCAGCTGGCGGACGGGCGAATCTCTATCTCCCGAAGAATCAGAACGAGCACGAGGACGAGAAGGATGGGTGAACGTTCCTGGTCATCATAAGCAACCCACTGCAAATGCCAAAGAGCGCCCCAGGTTCCATTTGACCCGCATATTCCACTACGGCAAAGGGACGTCCAGATCGCGGGTGCCGATCCAGAGGTTGTCGAGGTAC
>CAZBDL010000135.1:0-8334 GCA_964490525.1 uncultured Victivallales bacterium
GGGGTTGATGTTGCCGCCGGCGGCGATGCCCATGCCGCCCTGGATCATCGCGCCCAGGTCGGTGATGATGTCGCCGAACATGTTGCCGGTGACGATGACGTCGAACCACTCGGGGTTCTTGACCATCCACATGCAGGTGGCGTCGACATGGCAGTAGTCGGTCTTGACGTCGGGGTAGTCCTTGGCGATCTCGTAGAAGGCGCGCTCCCAGAGGTCGAAGACGAAGGTCAGGACGTTGGTCTTGCCGCAGAGGGTGAGCTGGCCGATCTTGCCGGCCGCCTTGTCGGCTTCGCTCAGGCCGCGCCAGGGATTGGCCTTGGTGTGGCGGGAGCGGACCTGGTCGAAGGCGTAGCGCAGGCAACGCTCGACCTGGAAGCGGTTGTAGACCATCGACTGGATGGCGACCTCGTTCGGGGTGCCCTTCATGCTGATGCCGCCGACGCCCGTGTAGATGCCGCCGGTGTTCTCGCGCACGACGACATAGTCGATGTGCTCCGGCCCCTTGCCCTTGAGGGGGGTCTCGACACCGGGATAGAGCTTGACCGGGCGCAGGTTGATGTACTGGTCCAGCTCGAAGCGCAGCTTGAGCAGGATGCCCTTCTCGAGGATGCCAGGCTTGACGCCGGGATGGCCGATCGCGCCGAGGAGCACGGCATCGTACTGGCGCAGGGTGTCGGCGGCGTCGTCAGGCAGGACGTTGCCCGTCGCCAGGTAGCGGTCGCCGCCCCAGTCGAAGTCGTCGAGCTTCAGCGTGAACGAATGCTGCGCGGCGGCGGCCTTGATGACCTTCACGGCCTCGGCGGTGACCTCGGGGCCGGTGCCGTCGCCAGGGAGGACGGCGATGCGGTAGCTCTTGCCGGACATGGGCGTTTCCCTCTGTTGGGCGCCGGGATTGCGCGGGCACGGCCCGGCGGGATGTGGTAATCGGGGACAAGAGCGCGTACTATACATGAAATCCGTGTCAATCCAAGCCGAGGCTGCATCTGCAGGGCATGCCGTCATGTACTCATCTGACCTGAACGGCGGCGACGGTGTCGTCGCCTCCCCCCGTCCACCCCGCTATCGCCTGCTGGCCTGCGAGGTGCTCTACCGCGAGCTGTGCCTGTGCGCGGCGCGTTCGACGGCGGTGGTGGACGTCGAGTTCCTTTCCCAGGGCTACCACGACCTGCCAAGCGGCGAGATGTGTCGCCGGCTCCAGGAGCAGGTGGATGCGACCGATGCGGCCCGGTATGACGCCGTGCTGTTGGGATTTGCGCTATGCAACAACGGGATCGCCGGCCTGCGGGCGCCGGGAGTGCCGATGGTCGTGCCGCGGGCACACGACTGCATCACCCTGCTGCTCGGCGACCGCCATGCCTACCGGGCCTACTTCGACGCCCATCCCGGCACCTACTATCTCTCCGGCGGGTGGCTCGAGCGCGACGCCGAGAACCGCGAGGCGGTCACGGGCACGGTGATGTCGCGCCTGGGCCTGGATCACAGCCTCGCGGATCTCGCCGCGATGTACGGGGAGGAAAACGCCGAATACCTGCGCGAGATCCTCGGGGGCGGCCTCGAGAAGCACTACGACACGATGGCCCTCATCAACAACCGCGTCGGCCCCGTCGCCCGCTATCGCCGCCAGGCCCGCGCCGAAGCCCGCCGCCGGGGCCTCGCCTTCTGCGAGCTGCGCGGCGGTCTGGCCCTCCTCCAGAGGCTCTGCGATGGCCCCTGGGACGACGACTTCCTCATGGTCCCCCCCGGACAGGCCGTCGCACCCAGCCACGACGATGACATCCTGCGTGTGGCTCCCGGCGCTTGACTGCATGGCGTCCGGCGGTTAACGTAACCGCTCACGAACCCCAACCCCGAGGAGCGGTCATGGGCAAGGCAGGCGCAAAGCGGACGGCGGTGGCGGGCGATGCCATCGCGAAGTACGGGCACTTCGACGACGTGGCGAACGAGTTTGTCATCACCACGCCGCAGACCCCGCGTCCCTGGGAGAACCGGCTGTGGAACGAGGTGCTCAACATCCAGATCTCCAACCATGGCAAGGGCATCGCCTACACGCGGAACAACCGGGACAAGTTCGTCATCTTCAACTTCCACAACCCGAACCGCTACGTCTACATCCTTGATCGCGGCACCGGACGGGTGTGGTGTCCGTGCTGGTATCCGGCCGGGGGCGACCTGGACCGCTACGAGGTGCGCCATGGGCTGAAGTACACGGTGTTCACGGCGGCGAAGGACGGGGTGGAGGTGACCTGGCGGGTGACCGTTCACCATCGCGACCCGGCGGAGCTGTGGCGGCTGGAGGTGCGGAACACGGGGAAGGCGGCGAAGGACCTGCTGGTGGTGCCGTTCTACCAGGTGGACCTGCGCCTGAACGATCCCTACTTCGGGCCGGTCAACCTCTACAAGTCGTTCGTCTCGAAGAAGGAGAACTGCATCTACATCAAGAACTGCGCCTATGTGCGCAAGGGCGAGGACGATGCCCTGTGCCTGCATGCGGACCGGCCGATCCGCAAGTTCGAGATGAACCTGGAGTACTTCCTGAAGGGGTTCACGACGTTGTCCTCGCCGGCGACGGTGGTGCGGGACGAGTGGGCGAACTCGCTGATCGACGACGACGAGCAGCCGTGCCTGGCGGCCGGCTTCGACCTGCGCCTGAAGGCCGGGGCGGTCGCCCGCACCGACCTGGAGATCTTCAGCGCCGAGAGCCTGGCCCAGGCCGAGCGGCGGGCGGCCTCGTACACTGCCGAGGGTGCCTTCGACGCGTCCCTGGCCCGGCATGCGGAGTATGCCGAGACCCTGCTCGGCATGAACAACATCCGCACCGCCGACCCCGCCTTCGACCGCTATGTCAACGTCTGGATCAAGCACCAGCTCTGGCACAACGCCATGTGGAACCGCGGCTGGGGGCAGTGCTTCCGCGACGCGATGTCCGACTGCGACATGTTCCGCATCTTCGATCCCAAGCAGGTCCGCCGCCGCATCCTCCAGGCCGCCGCCCACATCTATGCCGACGGCCACACCGTGCGCTCTTTCTTCCCGCCGATCGAGAAGCCCTACTTCGACGGCGGCGTCTGGTTCCAGAACGCCGTCTGCCAGTACGTCCGCGAGACCGGCGACGCGCAGATTCTCGCGGCGCCCGCCCCCTACTTCAAGTCGGAGGAGACCGACACCATCCTTGGCCACCTCAAGCGCACGGCCGACTTTCTCGACCGCCAGCGCGGCCCCGACAAGATCTGCCGCATGGGCTTCGGCGACTGGAACGACGCCGTCGGCGGCATCGACCGCGCCGGCAAGGGACAGTCCATCTGGATCACCATGGCCTACATCTTCGGCCTGCGCAACCTGGCCGCGCTGCTCGGGCACATCGGCGATGCCGACGCCGCGACCTATGCCCGCCGGGCGAAGGCGCTGACCGACATCCTCAACCGCAAGTTCTTCGAGGGCGACCGCTACATCCGCGCGGTCACCGATGCGGGTCGCCGCATCGGCTCCAAGGAGAACGACGAGGGCCGCCTGTGGATCGAACCCCAGGGCTGGTCCCTGTTCACCGGCGTGGCCGACCGCGCCAAGGCCGAGCGCATCGTCGCCGCCATGCGCCGCGAACTCTATGTTCCCTATGGCGTGATGCTCCTGGCACCTCCCTTCACCCGCTACCGGGAGGACGTCGGGCGCATCTCAAACGATCCGCCGGGCATCGTCGAAAACGGCTCCAACTACGTGCAGGGCATGCTTTTCTACACCTATGGGCTGACCCAGGTGGACATGCCCGACGAGGCCTGCGACCTGCTCCGCCGGGTGCTCCCGACCAACCCCGAGAATCCTCCGGAGCGGGCCCGCATCGAGCCGTTCCAGATCACCAACTCCTTCCAGGGCCCGGCCTCGCGCCATCCCGGACGCGCCATGTTCTCCTGGCGCACCGGCTCGGCGGGGTGGTTCCTCAAGACCGTCTGGGATGGCCTGATCGGCATCGTCCCGGACTTCGCCGGGGTGCGCGTCCAGGTCCGCCTCCCGGCGTCCTTCGGCGACCGGGTTGAGGCGACCCGCATGATCCGCGGCCGGTCCGTCCACTTCGAGCTGGCCCGTCCGGGATGCGAATCCAAGGCCCGGCGTTTTGCCCTGCGCGTCGCCAACGGCACCGTCATCCCCTATGTCAAGCTCAAGGGCAAGGGCAGGGGCCCGGTCCACGTCCTGGTGGATCTGGAATAGCCCTTGGGGACTGCCGGGGGATTTGCCGACCGGCCAAACCTGGCCCAGGGGCTCCTGGGCCAGGGGCCGGGCTATGCCAGGATGACGAGGGCGCCGTCCCCGGAGACGCGCTCGACGCGGATCGGACGGCCGTAGAGTTCGCTGAGGCGGGGGGCGGTGAGGGTCGCGGCGGCGGGGCCGTCGGCGACAACGCGGCCATCCTGGAACAGCAGGATGCGGGGGCAATGGCGGGCGACCGTCTGGACGTCGTGCGAGATGAGCAGGACGGTGAGGCCGTCCTGGCGGTTGCGCTCGGCGAGCAGGCCCAGCAGGTGGGCGGCATGGGCGAGGTCAAGGTGGGCGGTGGGTTCGTCGAGGAGCAGCAGCTCGGGCTCGCCCGCCAGGGCCATGGCGACCATGGTGCGTTGGCGCTCGCCGCCGCTCAGGCGCGCGAAGGGCCGTGACGCCAGGTCGGCGACGGCCATGCAGGCGAGGGCCGCGTCGACGGCGGCCCGGTCGGCCTGATCCGGGGCGCGCCAGCGCGAGAGGCGGCAGATGCGGCCCATCTCGACGACTTCGCGGACGGTGTAGGGCAGGGGGGTGAAGACATCCTGGGGGACGACCGCCATGCGCCGGGCGCGCTCCGTGCCGGGGATGGCGCGCAGGTCGCGGCCAGCGAGGCGGACGGCACCGCCGACCGGCTGGAGGAAGCCGCTCAGGGCGCGGAAGAGGGTGGTCTTGCCGGTGCCGTTCGGGCCGATGATCGCCGCGAACTCGCCGCGGTGCAGGCGCAGGGTGCAGCCGCGGAGCACTTCGGGGCGCCCGGGATAGCCGCCAGTGACGGCCTCGGCGCAGAGCAGAGGCGGGGCGGGGGCGGTGCTCATGCGTCACCCCGGCGGCGCCGGTTGAGCAGCCAGAGGAAGAACGGCCCGCCCACGAAGGCGGTGACCACGCCGATCGGCAATTCCTTCGGGTAAAGCAGGTTGCGGGCCAGGAGGTCGGCCGTCAGCAGGAACAGCCCGCCCCCCGCCAAGGCGGCGGGAAAAAGGGTGCGGTGGTCGGCCCCGAGAAGGCGGCGGAGGATGTGCGGGACGACCAGCCCGGCGAAGCCGATGATGCCGGCGATGGCGACGGTGGCGGCGGTCAGCAGCGAGGCGAGGGCGAGGACAACGAGGAAGAGAGCCTTCGGCGCCAAACCGAGATGGAAGGCCATCTCGCCGCCGAAGCTCAGGGCGTTGACCTCGCGTCCGAGCAGGGCCAAGGCGAGGGTGACGAGCAGGGCGAGGGCGGCAATTCCGTAGAGCAGGCCGGGATGGTTCGGCTCCAGCGAACCGAGCATCCACCAGCTGACGCTGTGCAGGGTCTCCATGCCCATGACCGTGACCATGAACATCAGCAGGCTGGCGCAGAGCGAGCCGGCGATGACGCCGCTGAGCATGACGTGGTCGGCGTATTCGGCCCCGGCGCCGCGGGCCATCAGCAGCACGACCGCGAGCACGGTCGCCGCCCCCGCGAAGGCGCAGGCGGGCAGCCAGCCGGCGTGGAGGGCGGCCAGGCCTGTGGCCATGGCCAGGGCGGCACCGAGCCCGGCCCCGCCGCTGATGCCGAGGATGAAGGGATCGGCCAGGGGATTGCGCAGCACGGCCTGGTAGGCGGTGCCGGCCGCGGCCAGCGCCCCGCCGCAGGTCAGCGCGGCCAGCAGGCGCAGTCCCCGGTGCTGGAGCAACATGCGCGCGAGGCTGTCGTCGCCGCCGCCGGAAAGCACGGCCAGCGGCGACAGGCTGGTGCCGCGCCCCCAGCACAGATAGAGCAGGGCGACGCCGGGTAGGGCGAGGGCCATGACGGCCCAGAAGATGGCCTGGGGGCGGCGTCGGCTCATGGCGTGGCGCTCCCGCTTGGCGGCCTGGCCCCGGCCCCGGGATGGAGGCAGGCATGCAGGATGCGGATGCCCTCGTCGAGGCGTGGCCCGAGCCGATAGAGGGCGTCGGCATCAAGCCCGGTGTGGATGCGCCCATGGCGCACCGCCGGGATGTCGCTCCAGCCCGGACGGCGGGCGATGTCGCCTTGCCGGTCCTTGCCCATGCCCGGGGCGATGATGACCTCCGGCGCGCCGGCGATGACCCATTCCGCGCTGCAGCGGAAGTAGCCGCCTGGCTCGTTGGCACCGAGGTTGCGTCCTCCGGCCAGCTCGATCAGGTCGTGGAGATGGCTGTCCCGCCCGATGGTCATCGGTGGACTGTCCCAGATCTCGAAATACACCAGGGGCCGCGCCTCGGGCGCCACGGCCTGGGCTTCCTGGCGGAACGCCGCCAGGGCCTCGCGCATCCGCCGGTTCTCGGCCTGGGCGGCCTCGCGAGCGCCAAGGATCTCGCCGAGGGTGGCGACGGCGGCATGGTAGTCGTCGATGCGGTTGGTGGGGAGGACGACGACCGTCACGCTCGCCCGATCGAGGGTCGTGGCGGCGGCCGGATGCTCAAGAGCGGCGGTGACCAGATGGGTCGGGCGCAGGGCGAGGACCGCCTCGAGGTTGGGCTTGCCGAAGTCGCCGCAGGTCGGCAGGTCCTTGACCGAGGCTGGCGCGTCGCAGGCGGTGCTGCGTCCGACCAGGCATGACTCGCCACCGATCTGGACGATGATCTCGGTCAGACTCGGCGAGAGTGAGACCACACGGGGCACCGGGGGTTCCGCCATGGCCTGCGGGCAGACGGCGGCGATGGCCACGGCCAAGGCCGGGAGCATGGGTAGACGGCGAGGCTGGCGGCAGGGGGTCATTCGATCCCGATGATCTGGTAAGAGGTGTCCGTGCGGCGAAGCCGGATCGTCATCGTGGCCCCGTTCTCCTCGCGGCAGAGCACTTCGCAGGTGCCCTTGTCCTGGCCGAGAAACGATTCCTCGATGCGCACTCCGGCGGGGTTCTCCACGGCCTTGATGCGGCCATTGCCATGGGCGCGCACCAGTTCGCTGGCTTGCGGATCCCAGGCGCGGCCGATGCCCCCCGTGCCACTGCCCTTCAGGGCGGAGATCACAAAGGTCTCTGCCGCCATCAGCATCTGGCGCTGTTCGGCCGCCGCCGCCGCGCGTTGCCGCCTTGCCTTGGCGGTGCCCAGCCACCAGCCAAGGATGGCCAGGGCCAGCAGTGCGGCGATTGCGCCGACGATGGCTCTGGCCATCCTACGCCGTCGCATCTCCTCATGGGGCAAGGTTTTGAGCTGCTCCTGGCGGGCCACCTTCTTTCGGGACAACTGGTCGGAGAGTTGCTGTTTGAGCTCGTCGGCGCTGGGCGGTCGCGGCTTGGCGTCCTGTCCCTGCTGCCGCTTGCGGGCGATCTCCCCGGCCAGCTTGCGCGGATCCGTGTCCATGGTGTCTTCCCCCGTCCGGTTTGCTTGGTGCCCAGTGCCTTCCGCCATCGCGGCCAACGTCATACAGTAACCCCAGACAATGAGCAAATCACCCCGCCTCAACCACCTTCGGCACCCAGGTGCCGCAATTGATCCCTTGAGCGTTGAATGCTCCTCTCTACTCGACGCCCAGCAGGGCCGGTTCTTCGGGGTCTCCGCTCAAGCGGAAGGTCAGCGGCGTGCCATCAGGGCTGCGGCATTGGGCGAGGCGCATGGCTGTGCGCGGATCGACCAGGACTTCCTCGACGGTCACCGCGAGGGGACGAGGGGCGGCGGCAAGCCGGGCCTCGCCGGCGGTGCGCAGCCAAGGGGGCAAGGCGGGAGACCAGTACGGGGCAAGCCCCTCCGGGTTGTCGTTCCAGGCGGCCAGCAGGAAATGCACTTGGGTCTCGACCGCCTGGCGGTCGTCCGAGGCTTCGGTGACGATGGGCTGGGCTTGGGGCAATGGCGCGGCGGGCCGTCGCATCGCCCGCCAGAGGAACAGCCCTTGCATGGCGACGATGCCGGCCAGCGAAATGGCCAGCCAGATGGCTCCGCCGGGGAGGGTGCGGAGGCGCTGCCGCGAAGCCAGGATCCTTGCCTGTTCCGTTTCCCGTTCGCGCTTGGCGGCGGACATCTCCCCGGCCAGCAGCGCCTTGCGGGCACGCTCCGCGACCGTCTGTTGGCGCTCGGCCTCCAGGCGTTTGCGGGCCAGGTCGTTGGCCAGTCTGCGGGATTCGCTGCTCATGGGGGAAGGTTTCGGTGTTCAGTGTTCAGC
>CAZBDL010000136.1:0-8229 GCA_964490525.1 uncultured Victivallales bacterium
GGATATCAGCGAGTCCTCGTGCCCCTGATGCCACTGCACGGTGTCGATCGCCCCGACGCGGATCGGACGCAAGGCACCGTTCGGAGTGAAGACCGCCGTCGCCCCCTTGAGCATCACCGATGTCGGCGACTGCTCGGCGGGGTATGAGGAACTGCGTCGGCCGCGGAAGAAGAATGCAAAGCCGGCCTTCGCCGGCTGGTCGGCGGTGGCAATGGTGGTGGCGCTGCTCGCCCCGCCGTGCACGCCGATGCCGCTGAGGGTCGAGATGACCTGGCCACTGTCGTGTCGCCGGGCTTCCCACGGGGCATAGCCCAAGGCGGTGAACGAGGAGAGCAAGGCCGAGGCGCCGGTGTTGTTCTTGAAGCTGTAGCGGTAGATGCGCCGATCCGTGCGCCGCATGGCGTCGGCGGCGCGCACGCCCAGCGCCACCAGTTCGCCATTGAGATAGTGCGAGCCAAAGCCGCTTGCGCCGGAGTTGTTGATGTCATTGAGGCGGAAGTCGTCGACCGACACCCAGCGGCCGTAGGGCTCGCTGTCGGCGACGCGCACTTGGCCAAGGCGAACGGTGGCCTGGGTTGCATCGCGATCGACGATTGTGCTGTTGAGCAACGAGCGGGTGATGACAATGCGCATGTCTTCGGCATGGTAGGCGGCATAGCGCTCGCGCACGCCGTCCAGCAGGTCGCGCAGGTTCTGCTCGTAGGCTTCCGCGTGCTCCACGGTGTCGCTGTCGCTTTCCCCCTGGACCCAGAAGAAGCCGCGGATGCGCGGCTCGTGCCCCGCCTGCGCCACCAGATCCACGGCGCGATCAACCTTGGCGAGCAGGGTGTCATACATGCCGCCGATCGTCGCCACGTTCCAGTCGCTGAACAGCGAAGTTGCCCCCTGCGACACCTTGACGATCACCGGGGCGGCAAAGCTGTCAGGGTACGCCGCGATTTCGCGGGCAAAGGACAGCTCGGGCCCGAAGCCACCGTCCGCGCGCGGCGCCAACGAGGCCAGTTCGTCGTTGGCTATCGTCGTCCCCCCGATGACGCAATGGTACAGGAAACGCACGGCAGGATTGGGGTCGGCCAGGGCGGCGTCGTCCCCGCCCAGGAGGGAAACATTGCTCTGGTAGCCGTTCATGTTCGATTGCCCGGCGAGAATGATGATGTCTCCATATCCAGTTGCCGTCCACTGCGCGTAGAGGACAGTGTCGGCGTTGATCGTGAAGGAGGCGTCCGGCGCGTAAGGAGTCCCACTGCCGTCCGCCTGGGTGTTCCAGCCGGAGAAGAGGTAGCCCGGCTTCACCAGGTCGCCGGGGCCGAGGACGGTGACCGTCGCGCCCGCCAGGTAGGGGCCAAGCGTATCGACCGGGGCGGTCCCCCCGCTGTTCCCGTTGCCGTCGTAGCTGACCGTGTAGGTGCTGACCGCGAAGGATGCGGCAATGGTGTGGCTGGTCGTCACATTGGTGAACTCATGGCTAGTGGCCGCGCCCACGGAACTCCCGTCGACCACCAGGTCGGCCACGTGATGACCCGCATCCGGGCTGATCGTGAAAGCCTGGTTGGCGCCATGGTTGACGACGACATCGCCGGACGGGGAGATGGCACCGTTCGACCCGGCCGCCGCCTGGATCACATGGGTTTCCAGGCCCTGCTGGTAGGTGACGGCGACCTCGTCGATGCGCAGGGCCTCGAGCGGAGCGGTGGTGCGGCGACGGTAGCGCCACCAAAGCTGGTTGAAGGTGGTGATGATGTCGCTGGTGTCGATGGCCTCCTGGAGGTCTCCGGCTCCGAAGCGGTAGCGGATGCGCATCTGGCTTTCGCCGGTGCGCGCCACCTCGTAGAAGACGGACTCTGCGGTCGTGCCCAGATTGACGCTGGCCAGGCTGCTCGCCAAGGTGGTGCCGACGTTGAGCATCTGGGTGTCGACAGTCTTCCGGATCGAGCCCAGGGTCCCGGCGCTGCCATAGCTGGTGAAGGCAAAGTACTCGCGGTTGCCGACGGCGCTCCAGGGCGAGGTTCCGCTGGTCCGGTACGCCAGGCTGAAGCCGGTCCGCGAGGCGTCCGCCCGCGGCGTGTCCGTGAAGCGGATGTTGAAGTTGAGCTGCAAGGCCTCGCCCACGCCCAGGGTGATGTCGGACGGCAGCCGGAAGCCGATGTAGTCGTCCTTTTCGCTCACCACGGGATCGCTGATCAGGAAGCTGAAGACGTTGCCGGGACTCCCCGGATCGAGCGCGCCGTCCTGAACGACCGCATAGGTGTTGTTGGCGTTGGTGTTGACCCAGTTCGCATCGAGGGCGTCGGCGCCATTGGTGTAGCCGCCGTCGTCGAAGGGGTCATGGACCAGGGCGGCGGGACTGGTGGCGTAGGTCGAGCCGAGGGCATGGGCCCATGGGCCGTCGCCGCTAGGATTCGTCGCCCGCAGCCGGTAATGGTAGGCGGTGGCCGGGGCGAGGCCGCCGTCGTCGCAGGTAACGGCGACGATGGCGTCGGCCACCAGGGTCCAGGTGCCATCCTCGCCGGTCGGACTGCGCTCAAGACGGTACGATGCGGCATACGGGGTGGCGTCCCAGACGAGGTGGATGGTGATCGGCGAGGAGCCGGTGGCGACCAGGCCCGTCGGGGCCTCCGGCGGCAGCGAGAAGGTGACGAGCTGGTCGCTGGAACCATAGCTGTTCCGCGCGCACAGCCGGTAGTACGGCTCGGCGGGGGTGGCGGCATCGTCGACCCAGGACGTCGCGTCCGCCGCCGTCGCGTGGATCTCCGTCCATGGCCCGGTGGCGCTGGCTCCCCGGTCAACGACGAACTCGGCCTCGTTGTAGCTGTTGTCCTGCCAAGAGAGGTTGACGACCGTGTCGCTCTGCCTGGCCGCGATGAAACTCGACGGGGCGGCCGGGGGCTCCGCCGGCGTGCGGGTGAAGGAGATGACGATGTCCTGGTTGCCATTGGCGAAGTTCAGCGTGCCCTCGTAGCCGACGGGCAGGGCGCCGAGGACGGGCAAGGTGGTCAGGGCGGCACCCGCGCGGATCAGGATGTAGTCGCCGGTCGCGAGCGGGATGGCGGGCGGATTGATCAACTCGAGGCCGTTGCCGTCCCCAAGGGCAAGCGTGCCAAACGTCAACGCGGGGGTTGTCGCCCCGGCCTTGTCGAGGGCCACCACCGCCTTTGCCCCGGCGTCATAGGTCGTGGCGCCAGTAACGATGCCGGAACCGCCGAAGGCCGCGACATCGGCGACCGAGACGGCCCCCGTGCCGGTGCCGGAGCCGCTGGAGTTGGCCACCAGCAAGGTACCTGCGGTCACTGTCGTACCCCCGTCGTAGGTGTTCCCGGCCGCGCGGCCCAGGATCACCGTGCCGGGCCCCGTCTTGGCAATCGCCTTGGTGTTGCCGCCATCGTTGATCAAGCCGCCGAAAGTGACCGTCCCGCCCTCCGCAGCCGTCAGTTGGTATGTTCCGGCGTTCGTGTCGTTGATGGTGATGTTGCCGGAATACAGAGAGGCGTCGGACGTGTTGCCGCCGATGACGGCGGTGTAGGTGTTGGTGCCGGAGGCGCTGTTCAGGCTTATGCCTTGGCTTACGGCATATGCGCCGTTGGTCAGCAGGCGCAATGTATTTGTGCTGTCCCCGAGGCCGCCGTCGCCAAACATCAGGCTGGTGCCGGTTCCCTCGGCATGTTCATGGCTGAGGAGCAACGTGCCGCGGCGGATGACGATGTCGCCGCTGAAGCTGTTGTCGCCGGCGAGCTCGACAATCCCGGAGTTCGCGCCGGTGGCGCTTCCGTCGATCAACAGCCGTGTCGTCGTCCCGTCCGTGGCATCGGAAATCGTCCCGGGGACAAGGAGCTTCGATGCCGCCCCGCCGCTGGCGCCGAGGGACAGTCGCCGGTTGACCCCCGGGCCGCCCAAATCCGCCGTCTTGATGCTTCCGGAAACGGTGAACATGTGGCTGGTGTTGACGTTGATGCCGGCGTCCGCCTGTTCGTTGGACACGTTTCCGCTCAACGTGTTGTTCGCATTGCTCGAGCGGATCGCCGCGCTCCCGGCCCCGGCTTTCAGATGGAGGTCCTCGGTGATGGCCAAAGGCGTCGAGCTCCCGTTCGATCCGGCAATCAGGACGCGCCCGTTCGCGTAGATCTCGGTGTGGTTGCCCGGCCCGGTCGCGCCCAGGGCGGACTCCTTGAACAGGGAGACGCCAGAGTCGTAGATTTTGGTCACCCCAGTGTAGGTGTTCACCGGCGAACTGCCCAGAATCAGGACCGCGCTCGCATTGCGGGCGCCGCTGCTGTCAAGGCGCAACCCCGCCGTGCCGGTGATCGCCGTGTTGATGCGCACCGAGTTCTGCCCGTCTACGGGATCGATGAGGGCGTCCCCGACCAGGTTCAAGGTCCCGGTCGTGGCGAAGTTCCAGTCCTGTCCAAAGCCGTCGCGCAGGTCGTCGAAGACGAGCTTGTTCACGTTGATGGTGGTGCCGTCCGGGATGGTCACCGTGCGGGTCGTCGTGACCAGTCCGAAGTGGGCGTTGTCGCCGGGGGCGGAACGGTTCGGCCAGGAGACATAGTCCGGGTCAGAGAACCAGTTGGTGTTGCTGGTGTTCCAGTCGCCGCCCGCGTCCACGACGCCGCCCGGCTTCCACAGGTAGTCCGATGGGGTCGCGGAAACGGTCGTGCCCTGCACCGTCCAGACATAAGGATTCTCGTCGCCGTCATTGTTGCCAATCGAGAGGCCGAAGCTCCAGGCACCGGCGGCGGCCGGAGTGACGGTGACCACGAGGTCGGTCGAGCCGCCCGGGGCGACCGGGGATGTCGGCTGGGTGTCGATGGCGACCGAGCAGTTGCTTTCGGCGGACTTCACGGCGTTCGCCAGAGTCAACTCAGCGCCGCCGCTGTTGGCAATCGCATACGTGAGCTGGGTGCCGGCGCCGGCCACCGTCCCGCTGACGCTGTCCGTCCCCCCGTCGGCAATCGGCGACCCGCCGCGGGTGATGTCCATTTCAGGCGAAAGGCTCACCGTCACGACCCCCGTGTCGCCGTATCCCTGCCAGGCGGAATTCGCATATGCCTGGACGCGATAGGCGTAGCTCCCGCTCGGCGACTTGCCGGTGACCCCGTATGCGTTCGTGGCGACGTTGTTGTCGAGTGTCGTCCAGTTGCCGTAGGACGCGATTTCCGTGTTGGCGATCGAGAAGTCGTCTATCGCATAGCCGATGTAAGGCCATGCGGTGTACCATGATGCTGCCTCGAAATTGGTGATGAACCGGAATATGCAGACATCGTTTTCATTGATGCCCTGTGCATTCATGGCCGAGTAATTGTAGGATCGCAGCGTCCAGGAGGAAACCCGTTGATCCGTGCCCAATGTCTTCCAGGTGACGCCGTTGTCATTGGAGATCTGATGCTTGATGTAGGACAGGTCGGCGGCGGGCTGGGAAATGAGCTGGAAGGAAAGCACCGTGTTGGACTTCACCCTGAATGGGTTCCGCATGGTCATCCCCTGCACGGAGGAATACCATTTCCCTGTCCCGGGATCGTAATATTGCATGATGTAGCTGTACGATCCGGTCTTTGCGCCGCCATTGGTGCGGCGGACGCTGCCCTGGATAGCCCAATTGTCGAACATGGCGCTTTCGCTCTCGGCCCCGTCGGCGAAGCTGGTCAGGGTGACGGCCGAGCCTTCCTGGATCTCGTATTTCGTGGCGTTGGTGCAGGCGCCCCAGGAGACGGTGTAGTTGCCGGTCGCCGAACTGCCGTCGGCGACGGTCGGCTTCAGCGACGCGTAGTCGTAGGTCATGGTCGCGCCGGCAGCCGAGAAGTTGCTCAGCTTGTTGTAGCTGTAATAGGTTGAGCTGTCGGCGCGGTTGTAGTAGTGCCCGGCCTGATAGAGCATGGCGTTGCAGTCCTGGTCGCCGGCCTGGTCCCGGAAGCCCCCGGCGATGCCGCTGGTGCTGTGCCAGACGTCGCCCGCCTGCCCGTATGAGCTTTTGCCGCCGAGCGAGTTGTTTCCATCGGCCTCCTCGATCTTGACGACCGGATGCGGCCAGGTGTTGAGGTCGTTGTTCGCGCTCTTCGCGTCCACATGATAGATCAGGATTCCCGGCGCGGCAATGTAGCTGTTGTTGTCGAAGCCCACCTTGGCGCGGTTCTCGACCAGGAAATATTCGTCGTTGGACATGCCGTCGAGGATCATGTGGACGACCGCGTTGTCCTCGACCCGGGGCAGGGATATTCCCGTCCTCGCGTGGATGATGGTGGGCTTGACGAAGCCGAGCATGTACTTGCACCAGGCGGAGAAGTGGCATGGGGAAACGCCGTCCCCGCCGCCCCAGGAGCCGTTTGCCATGACGCACCAGCGCCCGACGCCATAGGTTTGGCTGCTGTAGTCGTAGAGGTCGGGGAGGCCGAAGAAATGCCCCATCTCGTGGCAGATCACGCCGATGCGGATGATTTGCCCGGTAGGGCCGCCATTGGTCTCGTCCGCCCCGCGCATCGCCGGCTCGGTGTGGACGCGCTTCATCTTGACGCCGTCAACGGTGGCGACCGAATCCAGCTCTCCCTGCTTCGACCAGACGCAGTTGGCGCTGTTCCCGCTCCATTCCTCGCCGTAGCCGGAATGGATGACCGTCAGGCAGTCAACCCAGCCGTCGCCGTCGCTGTCGCCTTGCGAGAAGTCGAACCCGGCGGCATCGGCGGCGGCGATGGCATCGCTGACCATGGCCTTCCAGTTGGTGTCCTTGCTGGCGCCGTTCGCCCCGTAGTAGGATTGGTTCTGGGGAAGCTGGACCCAGTTGGTCACGACCGACTCGACCGTGAGCTTGCCGTAGGAGACTTCGCGGTAGTAGTCCTTGACGGAACCGACGGCGCCATCGGCCGTGTGGCCGAGCTGATTGAAGAGGTTGTTGTAATCCGACGGGATGCGCGTGTGGGTGGTGTTCGCACTGTTGTTCGCCCCCGTCCAGTGATCCGAGAAGCAGGCTAGGATGACGATGTTCTTCACGGTGGCATTGCCGGAGACGGGAATGCCCAACGGGGGCGGCGGGAGGGCCTCGGCGGGCTCGTCGCTGTCGGCTTCCGGGCTGGCGGACGGGCTGGCGGCGGGCTCGTTGGGGACAGGCGGAGGGGATGGCAATGGACGGGGATCGCCCCGGAAGCCGCCCTGCCGACCGCGCAGCAGTTCGGGCTTCGGCAAGTCATGCTTGCGGAGCTTGAGGGTGGCGGGGTCGGCGACGCCGACCTCGGCGTCCTCGATGACCTCAAAGGCGGCGGCGTCCGGGCGGGGCCGGGCGTACTTCCAGGCCCCGTCGCGCGCGCCGCGCTGGACGACGTAGCCGTCCGCATCCTCGTGCCAGGAGAAGAACTCGTCGCCGCGCAGATGGATGACGACCCGGCGCCCGTCCGGCTGCGCCATTGCGGCAGGCTCGGGCGCGGCAGGCACCCCCCAGATCTGCGGCAAAACCCCGACCATCAGCCCGAAGGCCAGCAGCAAGGTCGAACGTGATGGATATGGGGGCAAAAGACAGGGCGGGCGTTGGTCCATGGCAGGCATCCTCGTGTTGCGGCATGGCCTTTGGGCATGCGACGAATTATATCATATCTCGTGATAATTATCAACCCGGACGCTCGCCGAATTTGCGGGTGAAACGCATGTAATTTTGCCCCTCTAGCGATCATGTAAAATTGACCCCCTCCGGCGGGGTTCCGTCGGCTGTGCCTGCTTGGGCCGTTGTGTCCGTGCCGCACGCAGCCCGGTGCCAATGTAGGAGCCCGCTCCCGCGGGCGAACAGGCACAACGCCGCGGCGCAAGCCGCATGGGATGCTGCTCCCGGGGAGACAGAGGTTCGCCCGCAGGAGCGGGCTCCTATGCTGGGCACATTTCAGGGCACGTGGCCGGGGGCGTCCCACCCCCGACAGCGGGACGCTGCCGGCCACGTCGTCCGTGACGTGCCGCGCGCAGCCAGGTGCCAATGTAGGAGCCCGCTCCCGCGGGCGAACAGGCACAATGCAGCGGCGCAAGCCGCATGGGATGCTGCTCCCCGGGAGACAGAGGTTCGCCCGCAGGAGCGGGCTCCTACCCTGGGGCAAGGCTCCGCTTCGTGGTCATAATCGATTCTCCCGGTGACAGAAAAAGGGCCGCCCGCCAGATTGGCGGGCGGCCCTTCGTGCGCTGGCCCAATGCCCTACTTGTCGCCGAGCTTCACGGCATCGATGCCGACGCCGTTGTCGACGACGATGGCGGTGACCTTGGCGGGCA
>CAZBDL010000137.1:0-8200 GCA_964490525.1 uncultured Victivallales bacterium
AGATGCCTTCGGGAACATGGCCGTGCCAGTCGCCGGCACGGACCTCGGCACCGGCCTCGAGGGCGGGGGTGAACTCCCAGGTCCGGTCATAGTCGATGGCGGGCAGGTAGAGGCCGCGCTCAAGGAAGAAGCCGCTCTTCTCGGCGAGCTCGTTGAGGGGGTTCTGGAGGCCGTCGTAGACCTGGGCGAGGAGGCCGGGGGCAAGCTCGACGCTGAGCAGTTCGTCGGTGAACTCGACCGGTCCGCCGACCTTGAGGCCGCGCGCATCCTCGAAGACCTGGAGGTCGGCGCGGCGTCCGCGTACGCGGATGACCTCGGCCTTGAGGCGCTTGTCGCCGAGCAGGGCATAGGCCACCTCGTTCTGGGTGACCTGGGTGTCGAACTCGACGGTGATCATGTTGCCGTTGATGCCGACGATCTGGCCGCGGTTGTTGTCGTTCATGCTCGGGGTCTTTCCATCGGGCAAGGTTCGTGGGGCGGCGGCTAGGCCGCGGTGGCGTCGGGGGTCTCCTGGCGACGGTAGATGCGGTCGACGAGGCCGTCGACGGCCTGGCGTCCGGCGGCGGGTTCGCGCTGCGGCCAGGGGGCGGCGAGCAGCAACCTGAGCTTGTAGATACAGAGGCGGTCGAAGCCGAAGCTCCAACTGGTCTCGAGGTCGTCGAGGCGTCGCCAGCGGGCGTGATCCAGGAGCCGTTCGCGTTCGCGCGGATCGGGCGCGGCAAAGGCATCCTGGAGGAGACGCTCGTTGCCGGGGAAGCAGGCCAAGCCAGTCTCGCGCCGGTCGGCCTCGGGGTCGCGCTGGACGGCTGCCTCGCGGATTCCCGCGACGCGGTTGCGCAGGTCGGTTTCCCAGGCATGCCAGGCGGCCACCGTGGGATCCGGCGGCAGATTGGGCGGCGATTCCGGCGGCAGCAACTGGAGGGACGCCAGGGCATCGCTTTCAGACGGCGACAGCCAGTCGGCGCAGCGCCGCACGAAATCATCCGCGGAAAACGGCGGCGGCTCGCCTTCGCGGAGCAGCGGCAGGGAACTGATGAGGTAGACGAATTCGGACATGGGGGAGGATTGCGGATTACAGATTGCAGATTACAGATGGAGGACTTGTCCCGCCGGGCGGGATGGCCGATGACGAATGGCGGATGATGGGGTGATGCGGGATTGGGAGCTCGGGGTTTATGGTTTACCCGTCGGTTGGGCGGGGGCATCCTTGAGGAGGGCGGCGAGGCGGGGACCGACGTAGGCGCAGACAAGGTCGGCGATGGCCTCGTCGGTGACGTCGACGAAGAGGTCCTCGCCCTGGCGTCCGAGCTTGAGTCCGGCGCCGACGTCGTTGCCGAGGGTGAGGTGGGGCTGGGCCTTCAGGTCCTTGCCGAGGGCACCTCGGCAGAGGGCTTCGAGGTTTTCCAGATCCTTGGCGCCGAGAAGGATGTCAAGTGGGGCGTCGTCGTTGCCGTGCCGCTCCAGGTAGGCCCGCTGCATGGTGACAATGAGCTCGCCCATGCGCTCCGGGGTGAGGGCCTCGCCGGTGCAGGCGAGGACGACGGCCTGGAGGCGGCGCTGCAGCTCCGCGCGCAAGGCGAGGAGGATGTCGCGGGCGGCCTGTTGAACGGCGGCCTTGGCGCGGTTCTCCATGAGGGTGGCGTCCGCCTCGGCCTGGCGGCGCATTTCGGCGGCCTTCTCTTCGGCTTGGCGGACCATCGCCGCCGCCTCCTGGCGGGCCGTCGCCAGGATTTGCTCTCGCTCGGCGGTGGCCTTGTCCACACCGTCGCGCTGGATGCGGTCTAGGAGACTCTGAAGTTCCTCGGCCATGGCTCGGGTTCCTTGTGCTCGGCGGCTAGGGTGCCGGATGTGCGTGCGGGCAGGGAAAGGCGCGGGGAGCCCCCGGCGCGGAGCCCTTACAATACCGGAATGGCGCAGGGTTGCAAGCGGGGTTGCCGATGGGGGTGCGCGGGGGTAGGGTATGGGCAGGCGATCGTTCCGTGGCGGCCGCCGTCGCCCCGAACCACAAACTGAGGGCATCGCATGGCCACCATCTCCGAGTCCCCCCTGGCACGGCGACTGGGCATGACCACGCACCGATCGGTGCTTGACCATTGGCAACGCCTGGCATGGCCAGTGATGACGACCCGTGGCTACAACGCCGAACGCTGGGAACTGGTGAGGTAGCCTTATGGACAATGCCCGCAGGATTCTCAATTTGCCGAAGCTGGCTGGAGCGATATTATGCCCAGTCCACCGCCACGCGGGAGGAGTTGTGATGAAATCGACATTGCTGATCATTCTGTTCGCCATGTCTCTGTGCGGCTGTGGGCGGACGGTTCCGCCCACGGTCGGGCTGGTGAGCATGCGCTTCGAGACGGCGACGGCCCTGGAGACGACGATGGTCTTCACGGTGCGGCTGAGCAACGAGAATCCCGAGCCGGTGGCGTTGGTGGGCCAGGTGCACCGGTTCAATCTCAACGGATTGTATGTCGGCAAGGGCATGAGCGACGCGGCAGTCGAGATCCCGCGCTTCGACAGCGTCACCCACGAGGTGATCATGCGCCTCGACAATTTGGCGCTGGCGACGCGCCTCAAGGCGATCATTGAGGAGCAGGGAGTCGACTATCGCCTCGACAGCGTCCTGCACGGGACGTCCTGGTTCTCGCGGATGCGCACGGTCAGCGAAGGCAAACTGGCCCTCCAGGACATCCTCCCGGCCTTCCCCGAGCAGGTGGCGACGTCGGCGGACGCCGCCGATGCGTCGGTCACAGTCCAGGACGCGCCGTAGGGGGGCGTCTGAGGTTTCCGGAAAATATTCCTTGCCGCGCCGCTTGACGCCGCTGTTTATATTGCTATAATAGCAACATGCAGGAACGATCCAGGCTTCCGGCGCAGCCGGTGAAGGGATTGCTCGACGGCATCGAGGTGCTGTACGAGCTGGCGGCGGCGTCCGCGCCGGTCTCGTGCCGGGCGCTGGCGGAGCGGCTGGGGATCGAGGTGACGAGGGTCAACCGGATTCTGAAGACGTTCGACCATCTTGGGGTGGTGCACCGGACGTCGGCGCGGCAGTATGAGCCAGGGCCGGCGTTGCATGTGCTGGCGGTGCGCGCGATGGTGGGGTCGGGACTGCTGCGCCGGGCGCTGCCTGAGTTGGCGGGTCTGGAGAAGCTGGGACTGCTGGTTGCGCTCGGGGTGCGCTGGCGGGATGGCGTCTCCTACATGTATCACGGTCAACCCGGGATGTCGGCGAGCGAGGCGTTGGGGCGCGTGGCGCTGTATCCGGCGACGCGCTCGAGCATCGGCATGGTGCTGCTATCCGGCCAGGCGGATGCCGAGGTGACGGCGCTCTATCGCGGCCAGGCGATTCCGGGGCACGCGAACCTCGCAGCCCTGCGGCGGGAACTGCTGGTAACCCGTCGCCGGGGGTATGGGCTGGTCGTCAACGACCAGGGACAATACAGCCTGGCGGTGGCGGTCGGTGACCCGGCCTATGCCGGCATCGCCTTGTCGGGCATCGTCCGCAAGCAGGACATCCCAGGGCTGGTGACCGCGCTGCGGGAGGCGGCCGAGGAGATCAATAACCCCGAACACTGAACACTGAACGTTCAACGCCGAATAATGAATGCTAAATGCCGAATGCCGAACTTGCCACGCCTGGGGGCGTGGTGCCGAATTCCGAACGTGTCCAACATAGGCAAAGGGGAATGGATCAGATGAAGACGGTCGCGCACGAGGCTGATTTCTGTGTCGTTGGCGGGGGATTGGCGGGCATGTGTGCGGCGATCGCCGCGGCGCGTCAAGGCCTGCGCACCATCCTGATGCACGACCGTCCGGTGCTGGGTGGCAACGCCTCGAGCGAGATCCGCATGTGGATCTGCGGAGCGCACGGGGGGCACCTGCGCGAGACCGGCATCGTCGAGGAGATCCTGCTGGAGAACCGCTTCCGCAATCCCGGAGCGAGCTACGCGCTGTGGGATGCGCTGCTGCACGAGAAGGTTGCGTTCCAGGAGAACCTGACGCCGCTGTTGAACTGCACATGCGTCGATGCGGCCATGGACGGCGACCGCATCGCCTCCGTGAAGGGCTGGCAACTGACCACCGAGACCTGGCATGTGGTCGAGGCCACGATGTTCGCGGACTGCTCGGGCGACAGCATCCTGGCACCCCTGACCGGAGCGGAGTTCCGGCAGGGACGCGAGGCGACGGCCGAGTTCGGGGAATCGATCGCGCCGGAGACGGCGGACCGGTGCACCATGGGCATGAGCTGCCTGCTGCAGGCGCGGGAGATGTCGACGCCGCAGCCGTTCATGCCGCCGCCCTGGGCGCATGTCTATCCCGACGACGCCAGCCTTCCCCACCGCGGACACGGCATGGGAACCAACTTCTGGTGGATCGAGATCGGCGGCGAGGGCGACTCGGTGCATGACGCCGAGAAGAACCGCGACGAGCTGCTGAAGATCGCCTTCGGGGTCTGGGACCACATCAAGAACCGGGGCGACCACGGGGCGGAGAACTGGGCGCTGGAGTGGGTCGGTTTCCTGCCGGGCAAGCGCGAGAGCAGGCGCTACGACGGTGACCACATCCTGACCCAGAACGATGTCCGCGCCGAGGGGCGCTTTCCCGACCTGATCGCCTATGGCGGCTGGTCGATGGACGACCATCATCCGGCCGGCATCCATTATCCGGGCGAGCCGACGATCTTCCATCCGGCGCCCTCGCCCTACGGCATCCCGTACCGTTGCGTGTACTCGCGAAACATCGCCAACCTGTTCATGGCCGGACGCAACATCAGCGCCACGCATGCGGCGATGAGCTCGACCCGGGTGATGGCCACCTGCGCCACGCTCGGCCAGGCCGTCGGCGTCGCGGCGGCATTGGCGGTGCGCCATGGCCTGTCGCCACGCGGCGTCTACAGGGAGAGGATCGACGAGCTCAAGCAGATGCTGATGGCGGACGACTGCCACCTGCCGTGGAACGTCCGGGCCGTGAATGGACTGACCCTCGCCGCCCGGCTCAGCGCGACGGACGGCGATCCCGCGCCGCTGCGCAATGGCGTCGACCGGCCGGTCGGCAGCCAACTGAACGCCTGGCGGACGCGGCTGGGCGGGGCCGTCGAGATGGCTTTTGCTGCGCCGACGCGCCTGTCCGGCCTGCGCCTGGTCTTCGACAGCGACCTGAGCGACCGCCCGAAGAACATGCCGGCCATGCGCCCCAAGGACTTCCGGGCGCCAGGGCCGCCCCCGACCCTGGTCCGCGAATTTCGCCTCGAGGCGATGGGGACCGACGGCGCTTGGATGCCCGTGGCGCACATCAAGGACAACCATCAACGGCTGGTGCAGGTCGACCTCGCCAGTGTCGACGCCATGGCCCTCCGCCTGACCATCGATGCCTCCTGGGGAAACCAGGAGGTGAATGTCTTCGCCCTAGATGTCGAGGAATAAATTCAAAATTCAAAAATCAAAATTCAAAATTAAAAACCCGTGATTCCAAACGAAACGCCAAATCCGGCTCTTTTGCATTTGCAGTGGGTTGCTTATGATCGCCAGGAACGTTCACCCTCCCTTCTCGTCCTCGTCCTCGAGTCGGTTCCGGTTCAAGCTGGCCATCCTGCCACGCGGGACAAGTTTTCGATCTGCCATCTGAAAGCGGATTTCCCCTCATCCCCCAGCCCTCGCCCTTCGCCCTTCAGCCTTCAGCCTTCAGCCTAACCACCTCCCCTGAACCCAGGCTGGCCCACCATGAATGCTCGTGAGCGACTGTTTGCCGCGCTTAACGGCGAGCCCACGGACCGGACGCCAATCTGGCTGCTGTTTCCGTATCACCCGACCGGGTATTACGTCGATGTGCGCAACCATCCCCTGTACCGGCCCGTGTTCGAGGCGTCGAAACAATATGCGATCATGCTCAACCGGAGGAACCTCTCGGCCGGGCCGCTGCATCCCGACGTGAAATGGTCTCAGGAGCGTTTCTCGGAGGACGGCGTGACGGTCGACCGGACGATCGTCGAATATCATGGCCGCCGCCTGTCCGGCGAACGGCGCGTCTCGGGAACGGAGACCGCGATCCGCAAACTGGTGACCACCGACGAAGACCTGGAATTCTTCTGCTCGCTGCCGGTCAACGACGATCCGGCCGCCATCGCCGCCGCCCTCGATGCCCAGTTGCCGAAGTATCTCGCTGAGCGCGAGGAATTTTCCCTGGAGTACGGTGCCATGATGCTCGACCTGGGCGAGCCAATCGGATTGCTCTACCACAACGTCGACCTGGAGCAGTTCTCCATCTGGTCGCTCACCCACGGGGACCTGATCGACGCCTTCCTGCAGCGCCTGCAGGGCAGCTTCCGCCATCTCTACCGGTACTGCCTTGAACGTCGCCTGGCCGACGTCTACTTCATGGTCGGCAGCGAGCTGGCGGCTCCCCCGTTGGTCGGGCCCGATACGTTCCGGCGCTGGATCGTGCCCCATGCGCAGGAGCTGATCGCGATGTCCCACGCCGCCGGGGCCAAGGTGATCCAGCACTTCCACGGACAAGTCCGCCATTTGCTTCCCGACTTTCTGGAGATGGGGGCTGACGCCCTGCACACCATCGAGGCCCCGCCCGTTGGCAACTGCACCTGGGCACAGGCATGGGAGGCGGTCGGCGACCGTATGGCACTGATCGGCAACATCCAATACGACGAGTTCCGCTCCCTGACGCCGGCGCAGATGACCAGGCGGGTCGCCGAGGTCCGCGACGCATGCCGCGGCCGCCGCCTCATCCTCTCCCCCACCGCCGGACCGTTCGACCCGAATCCCCCCGCGCAACTGATCGAGAACTACCTGGCATTCATGAAGGCCGGATGGGAGTATCGATGACGGATATGATCGACCCCCATTTTCCGGGCGGGAACATCGTCGTGGAAAGCATCGACGGTGACGAGGTGCGCCTCCATCAGGATTTGCGCGACACCGGCACGGACTGGTTTTATTGGGCGTTTCGCGTGCGCGGCGCGGCAGGCCGGAGGCTGCGTTTTCATTTTACCCGGAGCCGCGCAATCGGGGTGCGCGGCCCGGCCATCTCGCTCGACCAGGGCGAAACCTGGCGCTGGCTGGGGCCCGACGCCATCCTGGACAACGGCTTTTCCTACACCTTCCCCGCCGCCGAGGTCCGGTTCAGTTTCGCCATGCCTCACCAGCAAGCGCATTGGCAGCGGTTCATGGAACGCCTTGGCGACCATGGATTTCTGTCTCGGCAGCGACTCTGCACCACCCGCAAAGGCAGGGAGGCTGAATACGTGCTGCTGGGCAATCTCGGCGCCGACCCCGCACATCGCGTTGCGATCACCTGCCGTCATCATTGCTGCGAGATGATGGCGAGCTATGCCCTGGAAGGATTGACGGCATGGGTTGCGGAATCGGCGGATCCGGGTGCCGCATGGCTGCGGCGGCAAGTCCAGTTCCTGATTGTGCCGTTCGTGGACCTTGACGGAGTGGAGGACGGCGACCAGGGCAAGGGCCGCATGCCCCGCGACCATGGCCGCGACTACGAGGGGAACAGCCTGTTCCCCGAGACGGCCGCCATCCGTGCGTTGGTGGCGAATTGGGGCTCTGGAAGGCTTGATGTCGCCCTGGACCTGCATTGTCCGTGGATTGCCGGCGAACACAACGAGGCCATCTACCTGGTCGGTTCGGCCGACCAGGCTGTCGCGCGCGAACAGCAACGGTTCTCCGCCATCCTGGAACGCGCGAATCGCAAGCATTTGCCGTTCTCCGCCAACAACTTCTTGCCGTTCGGGACGTCCTGGAACACCGATGCGAACTTCGCGGCGGGAAAGGGGTTTTCACGCTGGGCCGCCAGCCTGCCGGGGGTGCGGCTGGCGTCCGGCATCGAGATCCCGTATGCCAATGCGGATGGGGCCGAGGTGAACCAGGAGACGGCCCGCGGATTCGGGATCGACCTCGCCCGGGGATTGAAGGAGTTTCTCCTTCCCGGCGGGATGGCAGATATTGGCCGGGGGTTGAGGGCGCTGGCGCCCGACACCCCCGGGAACCCCGGCCTCAGTCATGTCGCCCCCGGCAGGGGGCGAAGAAATCCATTGCAGGGAACGAACCACCAAGGGTGCTGCGCCCTCAGGCGATCCGTTCTGCCACCCCTCCAGGGTGGTGGTCGGAAGGGGACTGCATACCCGGGGTTTCGCTGCGCTCAACCACGGGCTAATGTCTGTAACCCCTCCGGGGTA
>CAZBDL010000138.1:0-8195 GCA_964490525.1 uncultured Victivallales bacterium
GTCCAGGAAGGCGGGAAAGAGCAGCGGCGTGTAGAACTGGGCGTTGGAGACGATGCCCAGGAGCAGCGGCGAAGTTCGCAGCCCGGCCAGCGTCTCCGCCAGGTGGGGCATGGGCCAGACGGGATTGGTCCGGCACTCGTGAATCACGGCCAGGCGGCGGATCAGGATCTCCCGGCCCTCGTCCGGCATCGGGATGGCGGTGTCCCTCAGCATCTCGTCCCAGACGGCCTCGATGTTGACTTCGGGCCAGGCCACGCCTTCCTGGCGTCGCCGGGCATGATGTCGCCGGATGACCTCGCCCAGGGGATCCTGACGGGCGGCGACCGGCGCGCCGGGCAGGCCGCATTCGGCCAAGGCTTCGAGCACGGCGTCCACGCGGCTTCCGGCATCGGCGACGCCGATGTCTCCGGATCCGGAAATGAACAGGGTGCCGTAGACGTCGCAGAGGATGGCCTTGGGCGGTCGGGGCAGGGCAAGGCGTGGCTTCAGGCCAGTGGGCTGCGGCGTCAAGGGCGCGGAGCGGGCGCGGATTAACGCCGCCAACACGCGATGCTCAGCTTGGGGCAGGGGCATGAGGCCATCGGGGGTGCCAGGGTTGCCGCACGGGGTCATGGGCCGCAGCCTCCTTCGGGCGATGGTGGCGACATGTCGTCCGCAGGGTTGGCGGCCCGGAGCATGGTGAAGCATTCCGGACGGAGAAAGCCGTCAAGGACGCCGTCTGGCCGGATGACGTCATCCCCGGTCAGTGGCGTGCCGAGGACGGCTTGGTATGCCTGGAGCAGCCGTTCGCCATAGGGAGCGAGTCCATAGTGGTTCGCGACGGCCTGGCAATTGCCGGGTAAGACGGCGGTGGCCGCCGTCAGCCTGAGTCCCGCATGGAAAGGCAGGTCTCGGGCCCTGGCCGGATCGGCGAGGATGTTGCCGATGGCCTGGCGTTGGGCGGTCTCGTCGAGGCGGGCGAAGTCGATGCGGCCGTCGGCGGCCCATTGCGTCCAGGCCTCTGCCGCCCCATCGGTCGCGGGCTCCCGTCCATAGGCGGCCAGGGTGCGTTGCCAGGTCTGCTCCATGCGGGTGCGAAGTCCGCCGTCGCCCAGCCAATCCAGGGGGATGGGTAGGTGTTGGTAGAGATGATCCAGGGCCACGCCGGACGCGCGGAAGTCGGCCGTGATTTCCGGGAGGTCGCGCCCGACCAGGGGACGGCCCATGAGCCATGGCTCGAGGAAGGCCAGGCCGAAGCCCTCGGCGACGCTGGTGGTGAGCACGGCCGTGGCCGAGGCGACCAGTGCCGGAAAGGAGGTGCCGGCGGCGTTTCCGACGCCGAAGCGGACCGCCAGGTCATGCTCCCGGGAAAATTGGCACCAAGCTTGGTGGATGGGCTGCTCGGCGGGGTTCTCCGGCACCAGCGTGGAGGCGAAATCGGCCTCGGGATGCAGGGCCGCCCAGAGCAGCATCTCTCCCAGGTTCTTGCGCCGGATCGCCCGCGTCGGATAAAGGAAGAGGGGGCGATGGCGCGAGGCGACGGCATCTTCCGACGGCAGGTCCACGACCGCGTTCGGCAGCCAGTGCAGCCGGTCGGACGCCGCCCCGGCCCGGCGCAGGATCTCCCGGTCGCGGCGGTTCAGCAGGGCGTAATGACAGCGCGGCGAAGCCGGGTACAGCGCCGCCATGGGCTCGCCCCACGCCCGCAGGCAATCGCGCAGATGGCGATAGTTGGCGGGACGCCCGTCCTCGGGAAAGTCATGAATGTGCAGGAGCAGGGCATGTCCCGCCGCCGCCAGACGCGCGCCGACGGCGGTGAGCGCGGGATTCTTCCCCAGATGGTGGTTGTGGAGATGCCAGAGGTCGGGAAGGCTCCCCTGGAAGAGCCGCCGAGCCTCGGCCAGCAGCGCCGCCATGAGGTCGCCGGGCGGCGGTGGGGCCTTCCGTTCCGCATAGTCCAGCCCGGGCACGACCCCGACCGGCACGGGCCACGGCTCGGTGGGCACCGAACCCGTTAGCACCGCGCACGAGACGGACCGCCCCGCCAATGCCGCCAGGGCATGGCGCATGACGCGGGTGACGCCCCCCCGGCGCACATGATGATGGACGATCAGGACGCGTGGATGCATGGCGGCTCGCAAGGCTGGATGAGGAGGGAATCGCGTCCCGTCATGCCTGGCACGCGGTGGTCGTGTCCGGCGCCGCCAAGGGCGGCAAGCCGCGTTTCTGGCGGTAGGCGGGTACCCCGATCATGGGCGGGCGCTCCTCCTCGACGATCTCATGGACGATCTGCTCGTACTGCCGCTCGTGGGCGACGAACTGGCGGAGCTGGCTCTCGAAGGTCAGGTCGGAGCGGAAGATGCCCAAGGCCTTGGCCCGCGAGATGAAGGTCTGGAGGATGCCGAAGGCCATCTTGCCGAGATCGCGCGTGGCCTGGTTGCGGTGCACCCGCTGGTCGAGATCCGTCTGGCCAAGCGCCCACAGGCCCCAGCGGGTGTAGACATCGATGAGGTGCGACGTCTCCACACCGTAGCCGATCGGGAAGGGAATCTGCTCAAGGATCTCGCGGTGCACGGCGTACTCCCCGGAAAGCGGTTGTACCATGGCGGTCAGCTCCGGGAAGAAGAGCGAAAAGAGGGGGCGCACCAGGATCTCAGTGACGCGTCCGCCGCCGGATGGACGGATGCCGGTGGAGAAGGCCAGCGGGCGGTCGTAGAAGGCCTTGACGTACTTGATCTCGGGCCGGTAGACCATGGGGGCGACCAGGCCGTAGACGAAGCGCGGGTGGATGTTCTTGATGTCGGCGTCGACATACACGATGATGTCGCCGCGCAACTGGTGGATGGCCTTCCAGAGGTTCTCGCCCTTGCCGCGCTTGTGCCCCATCTCCGGCAGGATGTCGGCGGCGAGATAGGTGTCGGCTCCGAAGCTGGCCGCCGTCTCCAGGGTCTTGTCCTGCGAGCCCGAGTCGATGACCGCGATCTCGTCAAGGAGGGGATAGCGGGTCATCAACTCGGACTTGAAGATGACGATCTCCTTGCCGATGGTCTTCTCCTCGTTCAGCGTCGGGATGCACAGCGAAATGGTCAGGCCCCGCTGCTCCTTGGCCTCGACCAGGTGGCGCAGGTCCCAGAAGGCGCCATGGTGGAAGGTGTTCTTCTCCAGCCATTTCTCAATGTTCATCGCGTTCTCCCCGATCCATGGCGCAGAGCACGGCGACAAGCTGGGCGAGCCCGTCGCACATGGGTGCGAGGTGAACCGATTCGTGCCCTTCCGCGTCCTTTTCGCCGGTCGTCAGGCCCAGGGTCAGGGCCGGAATGCCATGGTCGATGAAGGCGGAGAGCTCGGAAGTGCTCGGGCCCACCCGCGGGACGACCGCGAGCGCCCGCATCACCGCGCGGGCGCAGACGGAGAGGGGATGGCGGAAGGGGATGCCGCCCGGGGAGCGCTGGGCGAAGATGTCGACGCCCACCTCCGCGCCGGTGCGCAGGCTGACCTCGGCGGTGATGTCATGGATGTGGCCGACGATCTCGTCGACCAAGGCGGCGGATTCCGAGCGCACCTCGAACTTGAGGCTGGCATGGTGGGCGACCCGGCTGTAGGAGCCGCCGCCCTCGATGCCGCCGAGGACGATGGTCGTCGGCGGCCGCTTCGGCAGGGGAATGGCGAGAATGCGGTTGATCACCTCGTTGATCGTCATGATCGCTCCGGAGGCGCCGAACTTCGTCCAGTCGAACTCCTCCGGCACCCGGCAGAGGATGTCGCCGCGGGCCATGCCGACCGCCGAAAGGTTGAGCCGTCCTAGATGCACGCCCTCGACGCAGATGCCGCCGGCCGGCCGGGTCGGGACATTGTCGAGGAAGAAGCGCATGCCTGCGAGGTTGCCGTGGCCGAGGCTGCGCGAGGCCCCCATGAGCACGACATGGGCGGAGAGCTCGATGCCCAGGTGGCGGAGCAGGGACGGCAAGGTGGCCAAGGCGGCCAGGCCGAGGCTGTTGTCGGCCACGGCCACGCCCGTCACCCGATCCGCCGACAAGGTGATGGTGTGGTCGGTGGTGGCGGGATGCAGGGTGTCCAGGTGCGCCACCAGCAACAGGGTGCGCTTGCCCAATGTGCCCGGCAGGAGGGCGCAGACGTTGTCCATCTCGTCCATGCAGCAGTTCTGCAGGTCGCATTCGTTGAACCGGTCCTGGAGGAAGCGGGCGCGCTCGGCCTCCCCGAAGGTCGGGGCCGGGATTTCCCCGATCATCACCAGGTTGGCGAGGAGGGTCTCCGAGACCTCGCGCGCCGCCGCCTGCATGCGCGGCAGATCCGCCAGGAGGTCGGCGAATTCCGCCGTTGCCGCAGATGTGTCGTCCCTGCCCATCATGTCGGGCCTTCCGCTGGTGTTTGCATGACGCGAGGCGGGGCTGCCGTCGGACACTATGTGCCCGGCCGCGGCCAGATGCAACCCGCAAGCCGCGGGAAGTGCGTCCGGATTGTCCGCCGGGGACTTGACCTGGGGATGCTTTTCCCCTATGTTGGTGGCGGGGAGAACAAGCCATGCGGCCATCGCCGGGAAGGGCATCATGCCGGAGAGGATCGGATTTGTCTCAACGCGCTTCGCGGGAACCGACGGGGTCTCGCTGGAGAGCGCGAAGTGGGCCGAGGTGCTGTGGGACTCGCACCATGTGAGCTTCTGGTATGCGGGGCGGCTGGATCGGTCCGACGACATGTCGCTGTGCGTTCCCGAGGCGTACTTCGGGCATGCCGAGAACGAATGGCTCAACCGGCGGATCTGGGGCACGGAGCGGCGCGACCGGGAGACCAGCCGGCGCCTCCACGACTATGCGGACTTCCTCAAGGGGACGCTGTACCGCTTCGCCGAGCGCTTCGATCTCTCCTTCCTCATCGTGCAGAATGCCTGTACGATCCCGATGCATGTGCCGCTCGGGTTGGCGATCACCGAGTTCCTGCTGGAGACGCGCCTGCCGGCGCTCTTCCATCACCATGACTTCTACTGGGAACGGACCCGTTTCGAGGTCAATGCCGTCCCTGACCTGCTGGAGGCGGCGTTCCCGCCGCGCATCCCGGGGCAGCAGCACGCCTGCATCAACCGTGCCGCCTGCGAGGAGTTGGCCTGGCGCAAGGGGCTGCCCTCGACCCTGATCCCGAACGTGCTGAACTTCGACCTTCCCCCGCCGTCACCGGATCCGTATTCGGTCGACATCCGGGCGCAGATCGGGCTGGGGCCGGACGACATCATGGTGCTGCAGCCGACCCGGGTCGTGCCGCGCAAGGGCATCGAGCATGCCATCAAGCTCGTCGAGATGCTCGCCGACCCCCGCTACAAGCTGGTCATCTCGCACGAGTCCGGCGACGAGGGCATGGACTACCACCACATGCTCCAGGAGATGGCCCGCGAGGCCAACGTCGACCTCCGCTTCATCGCCACGCGCATCGGGGACGTCCGCCAGCTCGATGCGGCCGGCAACAAGGTCTACACCCTCTGGGACCTTTATCCGCACGCCGACCTGATCACCTATCCGAGCCTCTACGAAGGATTCGGCAACGCCTTTCTCGAGGCCATCTACTTCCGCAAGCCGATCCTGCTCAACCGGTATGCGATCTACGCGCGCGACATCGAGCCGCTGGGCTTCCGCTGCCCGCTGATGGACGGCTACCTGAGGCGCGCCGTGGTCGAGGAGATCCGGCGGATCTTCGAGGACGAGGCCTACCGGCAGGAGATGGTCGAGGAGAACTTCCGGCTGGCGCGCCAGTTCTTCGGCTATCCGGTGCTGCGCCGCAAGCTTCATGCCCTGATCGCCAACATCAAGGGGACTTAGGCCATGACGGGAATCCTCTCGCGGACCGCGGCGCACCGCCTGCGCAAGCGCTTCCGGCGCCTCTACGGCGAGGCCGCCCCCGTCTGCATGGAGCGCCTGGCCTGGCTGCTGCGCCGGTTCCCGCCGGTTGCCGACGACCGCCGCAAGGCCCCGCTGTGGGACGAACGGGACACGGTGCTGATCACCTACGGCGACGCCGTACGGCGCGAAGGCGAGCCGCCCCTGCGGACCTTGCATCGCCTGCTCCGCGAACGGCTGGCAGAAGCCATCGGTAGCGTCCACCTCCTCCCCTTCTGTCCATGGTCGAGCGACGACGGCTTCTCGGTCATCGACTACCGTGAGGTCGACCCAGCCCTGGGACGCTGGCGTGACATTGAGGCGATCGGCGGAGACTTCACCTTGATGTTCGACCTGGTGCTCAACCATGTCTCCCGCCAAAGCGCGTGGTTTCGCGACTACGTCAACGGCATCGCCCCGGGCCGCCGCTACTTCCACGAGGTCCAGGCCGAGACCGACCTCTCCGCCGTGGTGCGCCCGCGCAGCCTGCCCCTGCTCAGCGCCGTCAACGCCCGCCAGGGACGGCGCTGGCTGTGGACCACCTTCAGCGACGACCAGATCGACCTGAACTTCGCCAACCCGGATGTCCTCTTCGAGTTCCTGGAGATCATCCTGCTGTATGTCGCCAAGGGCGTCCGGATCCTGCGCCTCGACGCCATTGCCTTCCTGTGGAAGGAGATCGGCACGGACTGCATGCACCGCCCGGAGACCCACGAGGTGGTGCGGCTGCTGCGCGACGTGCTGGACGCGGCCGCGCCCGGGACCTTGCTGCTCACCGAGACGAACGTGCCGCATGCGGAGAACCTGAGCTACTTCGGCAAGGGGGACGAGGCGCACCTGGTCTACCAGTTCAGCCTGCCCCCGCTGGTGCTCCATGCCCTGCACGCGGGCCAGGCCGCACGGCTCACCGCCTGGGCCGCCGGGCTTGCCCCGCCACCGCCGGGCTGCACCTTCCTGAACTTCACCGCCTCCCATGACGGCATCGGCGTGCGCCCCCTACAGGGCCTCCTCGACGAGACGGAGATGGCCACGCTGATCGACCGGGTCAAGCGTTGCGGCGGCCAGGTCTCCACCCGACGGCTGGCGGACGGCAGCGATGTCCCCTACGAACTGAACATCGGCTACTTCGACGCCTTGGGCGATCCGGACGCGCCGGACGACCCGCTGAAGGTCGCCCGCTTCCTGTGCGCGCAGGCCATTCCCCTGGCCATGCCGGGTATCCCCGCCGTCTATCTCCATAGCCTCACCGCCACGCCCAACGATCTGGCGGGAGTCGCGGCGACGGGGCGCGCCCGCAGCATCAACCGCCACAAGTGGGACGAGGCCGAATTGCTGACTCGGCTGGACGATTCCGCGACCTCCAACGCCCGGGTCTTCCGGGAGCTGGCGCGCATGCTCCGGATCCGCCGCGCGCATCCCGCCTTCCATCCCGAGGCGGCTTTCCGCGTGCCCGCTTGGGACGAGGGCGTCTTTGCCGTGATCCGCACGGTGGCGGACGGACGGCGCCTCCTGGCCCTGCACAACGTCTCCGCCGCCGGCATCGAGCTTGACCTTGCCGGCGAGATGGGCGACGGCATCGGCTGGCACGATCTGCTGGCTCCGGAAGAGGCCATCGCCGGCAGCCGGATTTCCCTGGCTCCCCTTCAGGTGCGCTGGCTGGCGGACGCCATGCCCGAGGGTGCCTGACCCGACGCGATCGCCTTGTCCCTGGCCGCCTCTTGGCCTCAGCCAGGAGTGTCCAGCGCCTGCCGCAAGGCGATGACGGCGCGTTCCTTGGCCTTGGCCTCGACGTCGACAGTGAACGGGAAGTCCAGGTCGCGCCAGGCCGCCGGGACGTCGGCCGGGTCGATGAGGTCGGCATGGGGCCGGGGATCGCCGCCGTCCCAGCCGGCACGGGGCGAGGAGAGATGGAAGTAGGGTTCGCGGCCGAGGCGGCGCCAGGTGGCCGCGCAGCGCTCCGTCGCCTCGGCGATGTCCAGGCTGTCCGGCAGGCAACGGTGATGATGGACATCGTAGACGACCGGCACGGGCAGACGTTCGGCGACCAGCAGGAGGTCGGCCGGGGTATAGCTACGGTCGTCGTTCTCGATGCTCAGGCGCGACCGCACGGCGGCGGACAGGCGCGGCCACACGGCGAGGAAGCGGGCGATAGCGGCGGGCTTGTTGCCGTAGACCCCGCCGAGGTGCAGGTTGATGACTTCGGCTCCGACCTGTTCGGCGAGCATCGCCTGGTAGTCCAGCTCGGCGATGCTCGCGGCGACCACCTCCGGACGCGGCGAGTTGAGCAGGATGAACTGGTCGGGGTGGAAGCTGAGGCGCAGGCCATGCCCGGCG
>CAZBDL010000139.1:0-8130 GCA_964490525.1 uncultured Victivallales bacterium
GGATGCCCGGAGCGGCAAGACGCAGTGGTCGCACCCCTGGCAGACGTCGCATGACGTCAATGCCCCGGATCCGGTCTTCGGGGACGGCTGGGTGTTCATCACCTCGGGGTACGGGCGCGGCTGCGCCCGGCTGGATCTGCGCGGCGGCAAGCCGAAGCTGGCCTGGGAAAACAAGAACCTGGCCAGCCACTTCGCCAGTCCGGTGCTCCATGGTGAGCGTCTCTACGGGGTCGACGGCAATGCCGGGCGCGGCCGCCTGACCTGCCTGGACCCGCAAAGCGGCAACGTGCTCTGGCGCGAGGATCTGGGCTTCGGCTCGTTCGTCATCGCGGGCGACCTCCTCCTCTACCTGAACGAGCGCGGCGAGGTCACGGCGGGCAGCATCGCCGGCGGCAAGTTCTCGCGGCTGGCCTCGGCCTCGGTCCTGCCGAACGCGGGCAAGTGCTGGACCATGCCGGTCCTGGCCAACGGCCTGCTCTATTGCCGGGGCAGTTCCGGCAAGCTAGCCTGCCTCGACCTGCGGAAATGACGGCCCCCGCACGGCTGCACATCCTGCTCGCCCCGGACTCCTTCAAGGGGTGCCTGCGCAGCACGGCGGTATGCGCGGCGATGGCGGCAGGCATCCGGGCGGGCGCGCCGGCGGCGACGGTGACGAGCCTGCCGATGGCGGACGGCGGCGAAGGCACGGTCGAGGCCGTGGTGGCGGCGACCGGCGGCACGTTCCGCACCGCCCGCGTCCATGATCCGCTGGGCCGTCCCGTCATGGCCACCTGGGGCCTGACCGGCGACGGACGCACGGCGGTCATCGAGATGGCGGCCGCCTCCGGCCTGGAACTGCTCTCGGACGGCGAGCGCAACCCGCTCGTGGCCAGCACCTACGGAACCGGAGAGCTGATCCTGGCGGCCCTCGACCAAGGCATCCGCGAGATCCTCCTTGGCATCGGCGGCAGCGCCACCGTCGACGGTGGCTGCGGCCTGGCCCAGGCCCTCGGCTACCGCCTGCTCGACCCGGATGGCCAGGTCCTGCCTCCGGGCATCGGTGGAGGCGCGCTGCGGCAGATCGTCCGGATCGACGATGCCCAGGTCGATCCGCGCCTGCGCGACATCGCCATCCGGGTCGCCTGCGACGTCACCAACCCCCTCCTCGGCCCCGACGGCGCGGCCCGGACCTATGGCCCGCAGAAGGGGGCCACGCCGGCGATGGTCGCCGACCTTGAGGACGGGCTCGCCCACCTTGCCGACCGGTGGCGGGATCAGGACATGCTCCTGCATCCGGATGCGGCCGGCGCCGGGGCGGCAGGCGGGCTCGGCGCCGGCATCCGCGCGTTCTGCCATGCCGAGGTCGCGTCGGGGGCCGAGCTGATCGCCCATCTCGTCGGCCTACCCGAAGCCCTGCGCCAGGCCGATTGGATCATCACCGGCGAAGGCTGTACCGATGCCCAGACCGCCCACGGCAAGCTCTGCGCCGTGGTCGCGGCGTTCGCCCGGGCCGCCAACGTGCCCGCCATCCTGCTTTCGGGAGCCGTCGCGGGTGACCCGCAGCCCCTCTTCAGGCACTTCGCCGCCGTCCTGAGCATCGCCGCCGGCCCCGGCCCCCTGCCCGAGGCCATCGCCGACGCCCCCGCCAACCTCACCCGCGCCGCCCAATCCCTCGCCGCCATCATGGCCCGGAACAGGATCTGTCGTTGACCATGTCGCCGGGGGGATTGTCCCTCCGCCGTTGGCATCCTGCGCCATCGGATTGATCACGTCTCGCCAGGCGACAGGCCGTGCGGCCTGCCGCCATTCGTTCGGGGGCTTGCGATTCCGGCGGGCGGCATTAGCGTACTGTCATGATGGCGATTTATCCATGCTCGTCGGCCGGGATTTCCGCCTGGCGGTGGACGCTGGGCCTGTTCATGGCCTGCGCCTGCCTGGCATCCGGTCTGCGCGGCGAGGAGCCCCCCGCCCTTGATGAGGCGGTGGCGACGGCGATCGCGGAGACGGCGCTGGACGAGGACGAGGCGGCCTTCCTGACGGAGCGTCTGGCGGGGGTTCCGGTGGCCGATGCCGAGACGGTGCTGGCCGAACTGGCCCGGCATCCGACGTTCAATGCGGCGGCGGCCCGGCGCGAGTTCGTCCGGCGCATGCCGCCGCCCGAGGAAAAGTATTCGCCGCAACACCTAGCGGAGGTCAAGGCCGAGGCCGACCGGCGCTTCACCGCCTTCCGCAAGGGCCAGACCATCACCGTGCCGATCACCTATGGCGCAGGGGTCTCCCGGGAGTTCTCCGGCGTCTATCACGGCCTTTTCGAGCCGCAGGTCAGCGACCGGGCCGGGGCCCGCAACCGCAAGGTGAAGATCGGCGAGCGCTTCTTCATGCTCGAGGACTTTCCGGTCGAGGTGCAGGAGCGCTTCGACGAGGTCATCATGCGCGAACGCCATCGCGACTACCTGCAGGCCGAGCATCACCAGCCGGCCAAGACCTATGAAGCCGCCTTCGCCGACCTGCTCGCGCGCCACCTCGACGAGTGCCGCAACACCTACCGCGACGACCGTCGCCAACTCGTCCGCAACCGCCTGGCCACGCTGACCGAAGACGCCGACGGTTCCGCCGAATGAGTACCGCGCCCGACGCCAAGGACCCCGTTGTCGCCTGCGTCCCGTGCCCGGGCTACGGGGATCCGGCGCGCCTGCGCCAGGCCGTGGCCGAGGCCGTGGCCCTGGCCGGGGGATGGCCCTCGGCGATCCGGCCCGGCGCCCGTGTCCTCCTCAAGCCGAACCTGCTCAGCGCCCGCCCCCCGGAGGAGGCCGTCACCACCCACCCCGAGGTCGTCCGCGCCGTCGTCCGCGAACTTCGCGCTGCGGGCGTGACCGACTTGACCCTGGGCGACAGTCCCGCCGGCGACCACCCGTGGGAGACGCTATGGACGGCGACCGGCATGCGCCGGGTGGCCGACGAGGAGGGCGTGCGCCTACTGGCCTTCGAGCGGACGCGCCGCATCGAGATTGACGGAGCCGGCCCGGCCCCCCTGCTTGCCGAGCTTGCCGACTTCGACGCGGTGGTCTCCCTGCCCAAGCTCAAGACCCACCTCCTGACCAAGCTCACCGCCGCGGTCAAGAACTCCTACGGGCTGATGCCGGGGGCCGCCAAGAGCGGCTTCCACGGCATGTTCCCCTCCCCTCGCAAGATGGCCCTCTTCCTGGCCGAGTTCTACCGCCATGCCCGCCCCGACTTCGTGGTCATGGACGCCGTCGAGTGCATGGTCGGCGACGGCCCCGGCAATGGCCGTCCCAATCCCCTCGGGCGCCTCTTCGCCGGGCCCGACGCCGTGGCGATGGATGCGGCGGCCGGCGCTGCCTACGGCTATCGTCCGCAAGAGATTCCCCTGCTCGTCCGCTGTGCCGAACTGGGCCTTGGCGAGGCCGATCCCGAACGCATCCGCCGTCTGGGCGACGGCTGGGTCGGCCTGGCCGACGCCGCCCTGGCGCGCTCGCGCAGCGACTTCCTCCACCGCATCCCCGAAGCGCTCTTCCTGCCCTTGACCTGGCTGCTGACCTGCCGTCCCTGGATCGATCCCGACACCTGCGTGCGCTGCGGCGCCTGCCGGGCCGTCTGCAGCCAGGGGGCCGTCCAGGTCGAAGGACGGCGCTACCATGTCGCCACGCGCCGGTGCATCCTGTGCATGTGCTGCCTTGAGGCCTGCCCCCACCACGCCATCGACTTGCGCTCCCCGGGCGGACGCCTCTGGGCCCGCCTCTGCTCCCCCCTCCGCCGCCGCGCAGGGCACTGACCGGCAAAGCCAAGGCGGCGCAGGACCGCCGCACTCCATAGCGGGCTGCGCCCGCAATAATTGGGGACGTTCCGCACATATTATTATGCGCCAACGTTTTGCACATAAATTATGCATGTTTTTGGAACGTCCTTCGCCGGTTCCTGCGCGTCCATTTCCGGGATGACGCCGGCCCCATGGTCAGGCGATTGGCCTGCCGCGGAGGGGCTCGCCGGTCTCGGCGATGCGCACCGTCACCAGGGTGTTCAGGGGAATGGCGCGGGCATCGGCGATGCGCACGCGCAGGTAGTTGTCGGACCATCCTTCGACGGCATCGCCGCCGCAACGCCGTTCGGGAAGAACCGTCAGGACTTGTCCCATCTGGCGATCCCGGAAGGCGGCGGCGAGGGCAGCGCCGACCGCCGCCAGGTCACGGGCCCAATGCTGGGCCAGGCGCGGCGCCACCGGTCCGGTAAATTCCGTCGCCGGGGTGCCCGGGCGCGGTGAGAAGCGGAAGATGTGCAGGTTGGCCAGGGGCAAGCTGGCGACCAGGTCGAGCGAGCGGCGGAAATGCGTCTCGGTCTCGCCGGGAAAGCCCACGATCAGGTCGGTGCCGAGATGGATCCCGGGAATGCGCGCGGCGGCATCGTGGGCGAAGCGTGCGAAATCCGCGCTCCGTCCCGGACGGCCCATGCGCGCCAGGATCTCGTCGTCGCCATGCTGCAGGGGCAAATGGAGGAAGCGGCAGATGCGGCCGGGGTGCTCGGCCATCAGTCCGACGAGGTCGGCGAGGGCTGGATGCGGCTCGAGGGAGCCAAAGCGGAGGCGCCAGTCGCCGGGGATCTGCAAGAGGTCGGTGGTCAGTTCGGCAATGCCCAGCTTCCCTTGTCGCCAAGCGCTGATGTTGGTGCCGGTCAGGACGATCTCGCGGTGTCCGGCCGCAACCAGCCGGGCGAACTCAGCCCGCACCTCGTCGCGGTCGCGCGACCGTTCCGGACCCCGTGCCCGGGGCACCAGGCAGTAGGTGCAGACGCCGTTGCAGCCCTCCTGGATCTTCAGGAAGGCGCGCGTCCGCCGCGGGAACGACGCCGTCGCCTCTTCGCGGAACACCTTTTCGCCATGGCTCTTGCGTCGCGAAAAGGAGACCGCGACAGGCTCGCCCGGCTCCTGCCCGGGAGTTGCGAGCTTCGCCAGCAGACCAGGCAGGTCGGCCTTGGCCAGGTTGTCCAGAACAAGATCCGCCGCTTCCTCGTCGGCCCAGCGCTCCGGCTCGGCCTGGGGCCCGCAACCGACGGCGACGATCACCGCGCCGGGGCAGCGCCGCCGCCAGGCGCGCACCGCCTGACGGCTCTTCTGGGCGGCGGCAGCAGTAACGGTGCAGGTGTTGACGACGACCAGGTTCGGGGCCATCCCGCCACGCGGCGGCGCCAGTTGGTAGCCGGCGGCGGCCAGGCGCCCGGCCATCAAGGCCTCGTCGGCCTGGTTCAGGCGGCAACCCAAGGTCACGATCACGGCCGTCGGCATGGGCGGCTCCGAACAGTTCCCGGACATGCTCATGGCTTCGTTGGGAGCGGATTTTTTCATGGAGCCCAAATGTCTGGCGGCATCAAGGCCGTCGTCACGTATGGCGCTTTCGCCGAAAGCGCCTCGGGGTGGCGACTGGCGGGACGTAAACGTCGTCGCGGGCCGTGCCGGTTTCGGCGAAACCTGCATACGTCTGCCAAGCGCCGGAGACCGGCAAAGGCGGATCCAGGGCGTGAACCCCGGGGTGGGTTGGCGTCCAACCATGACGGAGTCGTGAATGGACGACAGAACCCCGCCCGCCACATGAATGAATCGAATGATGAAAGGCCATGGTTATGAATCATCCCGGCTAGGCGGGCTCGACGGGCAGGCGGAGGGTGACGGCCTGCGGGACGATGCCGATCTCGAAGCGGTCGTCGGGGGGCAACTCCTCGCCATCGACCTGGGCGGCGATGGGCTTCTCCAGGCGGATCGAGAACTGCCGCCCCTGGATGTGCTGCAGGGCGCGCGTCGGACGGTAGGCGAGCTTGCGCATGCGCCGGGGCAGGGCGCGGACGCTGAGCAGGTAGCGGCAGAGGTAGTCGGCGTGGCCGGTGAAGATCAGCAGGTCGAGGAGGCCGTCGTTGGCGAAGGCGGTCTGGGTCAGGTCGAACTCGCCCGCATAGATGCGCGAGTTGTTGACGATCAGGTTGAAGAGCGGGCCGCGGTACCAGGGTTGCCCGTCGACATCGATCTCCGCCTGCAGGGGATGGCAGCGGAACAGGCTCTTGAGGCCGTTGAGGAAGTACACGGGATAGCCGCGGAAGAGCCGATACAGCAAGGGGAAGCGCTGCAGGGCCTCGCGGTCGCGGTTGCGGCCGCGGAGGATATGGGCGTCGACGCCGACCGTGAAGGCGTCGGCGAAGAACATGTCGCCGAGGGTGCCGAGGTCGAGGCGGTAGCGGGCGCCGAAGGCGGTGGCGCAGGCGGCACGGCGCAACTCGCTGCGCAGAGGGTTGCGCGAGACGCCGATACCGAAGGACTTGGCCAGGTTGTTGCCGGTGCCGAGGGGGAGGATGACGTAGTCGGGGATCTCGCGGTCGGGATGGCGACGGCGATGGCGCATGATGCCGTTGACGATGGCCATGTGGGTGCCGTCGCCGCCGAGCCCGGCGAGGACCAGTCCCGGGCCGCCCCGTTCCTCCAGGAACTGCTCGGCACGTGCCGCCAAGTCGCCTTGGTGCTCGATGAGCTCATGGGCAATGCCGCGCCGCGCCAGGGTCTCGGCGATCTGCGGCCAGAAGCGCTTCGCGGCGCCGTCGCTGGAGAGCGGATTGAGCAGGCAGATGACGGTCTCCCCGGACATGCTCACGCCTCCAGGGCAAACAGTTCGGCGGCATTCCGCCAGAGGATGCGTTCCTGCTCCCCTGGCGACAGGGGCAGGGTCCGGAAGGCGGCGAGGTCGGCGACCGGGTCGCGCCAGGGGCTGTCGGTGCCGAAGATGACCCGCTCGGCACCCAAGCTCCGGACGAGTCCGGCCAGCCCCTCGGGCGGGACGACGCCGAAGCTGTAGGCGAGGTCGACGGAGACCTGCGGCAGGTCGGCGAGCAAGGCCGGGACCTGCGCCCAATCCTGCAGGCAGCCGCAATGCGCCAGGACCATGCGCAGGCGGGGATGGGCCTGCGCCAAGGCGGCGAACTTCGCGGGTGACGACCGGAACGGCGGGGAAAACGCCGCATCGTAGCCGGAATGGAAGACGATCGGGAAATCCAGCGCCTCGCAGGCTTGCCAGAGGCCTGCCAGCCGTTCCTCGCCCGGATCGAAGGCCTGATATTCCGGATGCAGCTTCACCCCGCGCAGGCCGCGGGCCTGGGCGGCGCGCAGGATGGCCAGCGGCTCCGGGCTGTCGGGATGGATCGCCGCCAGCGAGAACAGGGGCGGGCGGCACTGGTCGACGGCCCAGTCGTTGATCGCCTCGACCTTGTCCGGATCGGTCGCCACCGGCAGGTTCAGCGCGCGGTCGATGCCGGCCCGGCGCATCGCCGCCAACTGCCCCGCCAGGGTGCCGTCGGCATGCGCGCGCATCGTCCCCAGCGCGGTCACCGCGCCAATGGCCCGAGCCGCCGCCACCTCGGGATACACATGCACATGGGCATCGATGATCATGGGCCGAGAAATCCCTCAACGCTCAATCCATGCCGTCAAGGTACGCCCACCCCGCACAGAATCAATGCCATAGCGGAAGGCGGCAACGCGGGGCTTTTCGTCCGCCGCCAAGCGGGGGCAAAAGGCTTCGTTGGCCGTGGCCACGGCGGAGGTGCGCCACCGGACGGTGCCCTACTTGGCGCTATGGACGGGGCGGCGGATGGCAGCGAGGGCGTCGACCAGGCTGCCCTCGGGCTGGGCGGCGGGAGCCTGGGCCAGCGCCAGGGCCGCGGCATTCCGCTCGTAGAAGACGGGCGGCTCATGCGGCACATGGGCGGCCAGCCGACGTTCCTCCTGGCGGATCTTGTGCGCGACCACCAGGCCGAGCAGCGGCGCGGCCAGCCGGGCCTTCCAGCCGAACTCCGCGTAGATGTCGTGCAGCAGCGCACCGATCTCCCGGGCCATCCGCGGATCGTGGCGGTAGTAGCGGCGGATGGCCCAGGTCGCGCCTGCATAGACGTCGGCCAGGCCCTTCGCCTCGTTGAGGATCCGTCGGCGGATCCGCTCGTCCGGATGGTGCTTGTGCTTCCGGTAGCCGTTCAGGGTGGTGCGGAAGAGCCGCGCGATGCTCGGGCCATTCTCCGTGAAGTCGCGGGTGAACGCGTCGAGCAGGAACTTGCCCTCCATGCCCGCGGGAATGCCGGGGTGCCGGTAGTTGAAGCGGGATCAGA